>JBJTUI010000200.1:0-6207 GCA_046080625.1 Elainella sp.
CCGACATCGACCGGTAGATCCGCCGGAATCTGCTGCCGCTCTACTACCAGAACCCGATCTTCAAAATAGGGGCCATAGGCTTCGTCGGAGGGAATCGTCGCCGTTTTAGAATCCCCCGGACTCATGCCAATCACGGCCTGTTCAAACCCCGGAATCACGTTGCCTGCCCCAATCGCAAATTCAAGCGGCTCGCCGCCTTCTGACGAGTCAAATACGGTGCCGTCGTCCAGGGTGCCGGTGTAATGTACCGTGACGGTATCGCCGGATTTTGCTTGCGCCATAGTTTTGATCTTCCTTACTAATTCACAGCCGCAATTCTTTGCGCTCTGACTATCTTAAAGGTTTCATCCCGTTCATTTTGGAACTCTGTCTTAAGATTGCTGACCAAGATACAGCGGATTTCGCGCCCGTCAGAGGCTGTGGGGACAGTGTTTTGCCGCAATTGGTCGGCGCATGTGCGCTAGACTTTTGCCGATTCTCACTCATCTGTGGCAGGATCAGATGTCGCCCTCTTGATCCAATCTGGATTCAATCTGTCCCCTGCCATGCTGACGCAACTCGTAACCACCGACCTGCCCTTCCTGGGTCCCGATGTCGCCGCCGCCTATGAACAGGCGCGAGTCGTGATTCTGCCGATTCCGTTCGAGGCCACCACCACCTACCGGCGCGGCTGTGAAAACGGCCCCTCAGCGATTCTGCACGCCTCCCAGCAGGTAGAATACTACGACGAGGAGCTGGAACAGGAAATCTGGCCTGTCGGCATCTACACCCACGACCCAATTGCCGACACCCGCAACGACCACCCCGTGCCCTCTGAGGAGATGCTGGCTGTCACTGAAGCCACGGTGCAGACGCTGATCGGCGACGGTAAATTTGTGATCGGTCTGGGCGGCGAACATAGCATCACCACTGGCCTGGTGGCAGCCTACCGCAAGGCCAATCCAGACGAGGATTTTACCGTCGTGCAAATCGACGCCCACGGCGACCTGCGCCACGAGTATGAAGGCTCGATCCACAACCACGCCTGCGTCATGCGTCGGATTGTCGATATGGGTTTGCCCACCCTGCAAATCGGCATCCGCAGCATCTGCCGGGAAGAAGCCGACCTGATCAAGTCCAAACCCTTGGCCGTGTTCCGAGCCCGAGAAATCGCCCTCCAGCCCGACTGGATGGAACGCGCCCTGGCCAGCATCTCCACCCCCAAGGTGTTCTTCACGATTGACCTAGACGGCATCGACCCTACCCTGATGCCGGGCGTTGGCACCCCCGAACCGGGCGGCCTCAACTGGTATTCGCTCACCACTTTCCTGCGGCGCGTGTTTGAAGCCCATGACGTGATCGGCTGCGACGTGATGGAACTGGCCCCAATCACCGATTCGGTCGTCTCGGAATTCACGGCAGCTAAACTGGTCTATAAGCTGATTGGCTATCAGGCTACTGTGAAGGGCTGGTTGGAGCAGTAGAGATGGGGGAGATGGGGAGATGGGGGAGATGGGGAAGTAAGCAGCCTATGAGTCTGTCCCGATTGTGTCAGTCTCCGATTCAGTCAGTCAGGTCATTGCGTCAGGTCAACGGGTTGCTTCGCATTGCTCCTGACCACGAGTCAATAGCAGGGCCAATCGGGCTAATCTGCTTGAGTAGAATTAGGCAAGATTCTGGATGCACTACTCTTTCCTGCGGAACACTTTGCGAACAGGAAGGCAAAACCGAGCCTGTTCTTTCCCCATCAGCCCGCAATTCATCTGCAAACAAGGGGTGTACCCCCACCTCCCCACCTCCCCATCTCCCCACCTCCCCACTCAAAACACAGCGACTGGCCCGTTTAGATTACATCCATAGGGCAGATCAACTGTTATCTTAGGTTGGAAACTTTAAAACTTTAGGAAAGTCGTCAACACATGGGATTAACGTATCAGCGGGTTTTGCTGAAGCTGAGCGGCGAGGCACTCATGGGAAGCTTGTCCTATGGCATCGACCCCGCCGTAGTTCAAAGCATTGCCCAGGAGATTGCGGGAATTGTGGCTGACGGGGTGCAGGTCGCTATTGTAGTGGGTGGCGGCAATATTTTTCGCGGAGTCAAAGGGGCCGCAGCCGGGATGGATCGGGCCACGGCTGACTATATTGGCATGATTGCTACGGTGATGAACGCCATGACTCTCCAGGATGCGCTGGAGCAGATTGATGTGCAGACAAGGGTGCTGAGCGCCATCGAGATGCAGGAAGTGGCCGAACCCTACATCCGACGACGGGCAATTCGCCATCTGGAGAAAGGTCGGGTGGTTGTGTTCGGGGCCGGGTCGGGCAATCCCTTCTTCACCACCGACACCACGGCAGCCCTACGGGCGGCAGAAATCAACGCCGAAGTGGTGTTCAAGGCAACCAAGGTAGACGGGGTCTACGACGCTGACCCTACCCTCAATCCCAACGCCCGGCGCTACCAGAGCCTCACCTACGGCCATGTATTGACCCAAGACCTGAAGGTAATGGACACGACTGCAATCGCCCTGTGCAAAGATAACAGTATCCCGATCATTGTGTTCGACCTGTCTGTACCAGGAAACATTCGTCGCGCCGTGATGGGAGAATCGATAGGAACGATTGTGGGAGGCTCCTGTGAAATTAGCTGATGTTGAAAGCTCGATGCAGAAAACCATCGAGGCTACGCAACGGTCGTTTAACAGTATCCGCACCGGGCGCGCCAACGCGGCTCTGCTCGACCGGGTAGTGGTGGAATACTACGGAACGCCAACGCCCCTGAAATCCCTGGCCGGGATCAGCACCCCCGATGCCAGCACGATCTCGATCCAGCCCTACGACCGCAGCACCCTGAATCTGATTGAGAAAGCGATTTCCCTTTCGGATATTGGCCTGACGCCGAGCAACGATGGCACTGTAATTCGACTCAATATTCCTCCCCTGACGAGCGACCGCCGCAAGGAGCTGGTGAAAACTGCTGCCAAACTCGCCGAAGAGGGCAAGGTGGCGATCCGGAACGTCCGTCGCGACGGCATTGAATCGGTGCGCAAACAGGAAAAGTCCAGCGAGCTGTCGGAAGACGAGTCCCGCGACCTGCAGGACAATATCCAAAAGCTGACCGACAAATACATCACCAAGGTGGAGCAGCTTTTGCAGGAAAAAGAAGCCGACATCATGACGATTTAGGCGGCTTCACTCGTGAGCGGAGTTTGCCCCGGACGCCTCCACCCGAATGCCAGTGGCTCAGGCCACTTTGGCTCAGGCTCTTGGTAGAGCTGCGGTTGAGGAGATGGAGCGGTCTGTGTTCCAAATCTTGCTCCCGAATCCTGCCTGGAATCCCTTGCCTGAAACCTCTTGCCTGAAACTTCTTGCCTGAAAATCTCTTGCCTGAAAATCCCTTGCCTGAAAATTAGTTATTGCCCTGCTCGATTCGGCGTTTTCAGCCTGCTTCAGCCTTAGCACAACCCTAAAATTGGCGGGGCAATAGTAAGGATTGGAGCAAGTTGTGAGCCGAAATTAGGAGATCCACGGATCTGTGGGTTAATTTGTAAAGGGCTGTTCACGAAATGCGAACAGCAGTCCAGCATGGGTCGCTCGGCCTACTGGAGCGTGGTGTCTGGATGTTGATCCGGCATCGGTTGGACATCGCGCCAGGGTTTGGATCAGCCCATCGCTGTTGATGACGGCAACCCCTAACTACTTGGCGTACCGTAGGAGTGGAACTCAAGCTTTATGTACGATTGTATTATTGTGGGCGCTGGCCCAGCGGGTGGAACGGCGGCCTACCACTTGGCCAAGCGCGGACGATCGGTTTTGGTGCTGGAAAAAGAGGCGTTGCCGCGCTATAAGCCCTGCGGAGGCGGCGTTTCGCCCCAGGTGGCCCAGTGGTTTGACTTCGATTTTTCGCCCGTGATTTCGCTCAAGACCAACGCCCTCCGCTTCACCTGGAAGCTGGGCGACCCGGTGGAAACCAACCTGGAAGAGTTGGAGCCGATCTGGATGGTGCGCCGCGACCAGTTCGATCACTTTCTGGTGCAGCAGGCCCAGGCCCAGGGGGCCGAGCTTCGGGATGCCACCGAGGTGCAGGGCATTGAGTTCAAGGGCGACCGCTGGCAGGTCAACACGGCGGCTGGCCCGCTGGAAGGCCGCTACCTGATCGCGGCAGATGGGGCTAAAGGGCCGATGGCCAAGTGGCTGGGCTTTAGCGAACGCAAACGCCGTCTGGCCGGAGCTCTGGAGGCCGAAGCGACGGCTGACCACACCAATCCCCAGGTCAACTTTGAGTTTGGCATGGTGAAGAACGGCTATATCTGGAACTTCCCTAAGGCGGATGGTTACTCGATCGGCATCGGCACCTTCCGGGGCGGCGAGCCGCAGGACTTCAAGAGCATCCTGACCGAATATGCGGCGGCGTTCAACATTGACCTGAACAAGGCCAAGCAGTATGGCCACCCGCTTTGTCTCTGGGACGGCGACCAGAAGCTGCACACCCAGAACGCCCTGCTAGCTGGAGAAGCCGCCTGCGTGGTAGATCCCATGACTGCCGAAGGCATCCGGCCTTCGATTTTTAGCGGCATGAAGGCTGCGGAAGCGATCGATCAGGCAATCGGCGGCAACGCCAACGCCCTGGAGCAATATACCGAAACCATCACCCGCGAATGGGGCAGTGATATGGTTTGGGCCCAGCGGCTAGCGGGCGTGTTCTACCGGGTTCCGGGCATCGGCTACAAGGTCGGCGTCAAGCGGCCCTCGGCAGCAGAGCGCATGGGCCAAATCCTCTGCGGCAAATTGCGCTATAGCGACGTGGCCAACCGGGCGCTGAAGCGACTCAGCACGGGGCTGATTCCCGGCATGGGCGGCTAAGCTAATCTGAATCGAAACTTGTGAAGGGGGCAGAAATTTAACGCTGTCCCCTTTTTGCTGGCTGGTTCTGTAGGCTAATGACAAGCCCTAGGCATTCAGGAGATTTCGGGAGCCTAGCTCGGATTCACCCGCATCAAAATTTGGCCGAACTCCACCGGGTCGCCGTTGGCCACCAGAATTTCCACGATTTCGCCCGCCACTTCGGCCTCAATTTCGTTCATCAGCTTCATGGCTTCAATGATGCAGACCGTCTGGCCCAGTTGTACCCGATCGCCCTTATCGACAAACGGCGGTTCATCGGGAGCCGGAGCGCGGTAGAACGTACCCACCATGGGCGAACTGACATCGACCAGGCGATCGTTGGCCAGCGGAGAAGCCGCCGGAGCAGCAGCGGGAGCCGGAGCAGGCAGCGGAGCAGCTGGCGGAACCAGAGTCAGCGGTTGGGTCGTCGGAACCGGCAGGGCAACACCCTGTCCTTTACGCAGCACTAGCTCAAAGTCACCGCTCTTCAGGGTAAATTCTGCGATGTCCGTCTGGTTCAAAACGGTCAGCAGCTCGCGGAGTTCGTTAAAGTCCAATTCCACAATTCCTAGGTGATTGAAATGGTTGTTGTTACTGTCAATAGATGAAAGAAGTTGAAAGTGACGATACCAGACGAGAGTTGCCCCAAGTTTGCCTTGAGGGCGTCCCGTGAATCAAATTAGCCGCTTGCTTCAATTGCTTCCAGATCCAGGTCCTCAAATCCCAGTCCCTCGCTGCAGGCCTCTAGGCTCGCTCTAGTTCTCGCGCCCCAGATAGCTATCGTCTTCAGTGTTAATTTTGATTCGCTCACCGATTGAGATAAACAGCGGCACCATCACCTGGGCTCCCGTTTCTACGATGGCAGGCTTGGTGCCCCCCGTGGCCGTATCGCCCTTGACGCCTGGATCGGTTTGAATGATTTCCAGCACCACGGTTTTAGGCAGTTCTACACCCAGGATTTGCGCACCCCAGCGCACCACGTTGACTTCCATGCCTTCCTTCAGGTATTTGACTCGGTCGCCAATCTGGCTGGCAGACAGCCGTCCCTCTTCATAGGATTCCATGTCCATAAACACGAAGTCATCGCCGTCTTTGTAGGTGTGCTGCATCGTGCTTTTGTCGATCACGGCCTGGGGCACCGTTTCACCAGCCCGGAAGGTTCGCTCTACCACGTTTCCCGACTGCCTATTTTTCAGCTTTGTGCGGACAAACGCTGAGCCTTTGCCGGGCTTGACGTGGAGAAATTCGACTACTCGCCACACGGACCCATCCAACTCGATGCTGACGCCGGGACGAAAATCATTGCTAGAAATCATGAATCTTACCGATTGAGGGAAAACGATTGAA
>JBJTUI010000201.1:0-15246 GCA_046080625.1 Elainella sp.
TCGCGGCTTTGAGCGATTGGCCGAGGTGATTGAGGGAGTGCCGTTCAAAGACGGCATTCGAGCAGACTGTAACCCCGATCCAACTGCTCAGCAGGACGCCGCTTGATTCTCTCCCATACACCACATTTGACAATAACTCCAGGTGGGGAGGTGGGGAGGTGGGGAGGTGGGGAGAGTCCTGTAGTCAGGATGAGCTTGGCCTAGTTCTGGGGTTTGGGGTTGAGTCTGTAGATTGAGTCTGTAAATTGTGTCAAAAAATTGTGTCAAACCAGTTTGCCACTCCGCTCTTTTCCCACCCGCAGATCAGTTGCGGGCTAGTAGAAAAAGTCTGCTATAGGCGAAGCCTTCTCGTAGAGAAGCAGACTGGACAAGAGTTTCAGTACACTTAAGTGTACTTGCCTCCATTAGCCCGCTGTCCACGTGCGGGCGGGTCAGGCAGCCCAACGACAAGTCTAATTTACAAATTCGCAAAATTTTTTGGGGCAATCTTAACTTGCTTTTAGCTTTTCTCCGTCTGTTTTACGCCTATCTGAGCAAAACCTGTCAGCCTCCCAGCAGCTAAGACCTGCCATAATGCACCCAAAATCCCCGAGACACAGATCCTTACAGCTATTTACTCCCCCACCTCCCCATCTCCCCCACCTCCCCCATCTCCCCCACCTTACCCATCTCTTAAAGAGAGTATTAACAATCCCCTGCCCCCTGGGGCTTTGAGCTAAATTTAAGGCAGCTTGTACGAATAAGTTGATCACCTGGATCGGTCTACTGGCTTGAACAAGGGGCTTAAGCCCCTTGCCTGCTCAGGTTATTTTTACAAGACTCCTAAGGATATCCCTGCGGTCACGGTTTCCGTCGATCTCCTGATCGAGCTTCAATTTTGAAAACCCTCATCTGGCGTCGCACCTGTGCATTCCCCAAAAGTTCAAAAAATTGACCCCAATGCCGACTACCCCTGCCCTTGCCGCCGCCGGGGGCGTTTGGTGCCAATTACCCTGACGGAAGCGTTTGGCTGCAACCGCTGTCAGCAGATTTTTGTTGTGCAAGACAACGGGCATGTGATTGAGCAACTCTCGACCACCTACCCCTACAAGCGGGCTTGGCGCTGGACGGGGCATCAGTGGAATGTGGCCCATTCTTCGCTGGCCAGGGGCTATTTCCCCCTGACGCTGGCGATTATCTTTGGGCTGCTGTTTTTGCTGCTGTTGACCACACTGAACTCACCGCTCAGCGCCAGCGTCACCTTTCGGGTGATTGCAGCACTGGTCCTGTCTATGATGCTAGTCTTGATGCTATGGCTGGCTTGTAGACGTTAGAACCAGACAGCAGTTTCTTGAACGTATCTCCTGTTCTCACTCCCATTGCCTCTCAGGCTCAACAGTCTTCCCTGGTGCTGGCAGCGCTCCGGGGCACACAGCGGAGTCGAGCTTTGCAGCTGATGGCCGAGGCGCTTCTGGAACGCCAGAACGATATTCTGGAAGCCAACACGCTGGATCTGGAAGTTAGCCGCGAAATGGCCCTGCCCGATCTAATGCTGGAGTGGCTGAAGCTGACGCCAGAGCGGCTGCATACGGCTAGCCAGATTTTGCAGCGGCTGGCCGAACTGTCGGACCCGATCCAGCAGGTGCTGAATGTGCCGGTCTATCAGGTAGACCAGTGCCAGACCTACTGCCAGTTTATGCCCCTGGGCGTGATTGCCCTGGTGTATGAGGCGCTGCCGGAACTGGGGGCAATTGCTGCCGGGCTCTGCATCCGGGCAGGCAACAGCCTGATTTTGCGGGGCGGCACCGAGGCCAGCCACTCGAACCAGATTATTGCCGAGGCGCTGCAGGTGGCGCTGGAAGACGCGGATTTGCCCAAACACTGTGTCCAGCTCCTGCCTCCCGACCAGGGCGATCTGACCAGCGAGCTGGTGCTGCTAGACCGCTATATTAATCTGATCATTCCCTACGGACGAGCCGGTTTGGTACAGCAGGTAGTGCGACAGGCCACGGCTCCCGTGCTGCGAACTGCGATTGGCAACTGCTACCTCTACTGGTCGCCTTCGGGCAGCCTGGACATGGCCCGCTGGATGATTCTGGACAGCCATCAGACTGAACCCGACCCGGTCAACGCGATTGAGAAGGTGCTGGTTCACCGCCACCACAATTCCACCAGCCTGACGATGCTGTGGAACAGCCTCAAGGAGAAGGGCTTTCAGCTGCGCGGTGATGCCGAACTGGTGGCCCTGTTTCCCGAGCTGTTTGCCCCAGTGATGGACCCGGCAGAATGGAACCGGGCCAACCTGAACAACACGATTACCTTCAAGCTGGTGGATAGCCTCGAAACCGCAATCGACTGGATCAACCACCACAGCAGCGGCCATGCCGACTGTCTGGCCACTGAGTCCTACCAGGAGAGCCGTCAGTTTGCCACGGGCGTGAACAGCGCTATGACCTACATCAACGCTTCGCCCCGCTTCTACCGCAATCCCAAGCGCGGCAGCCCGATTGCACTGGGCATGTCGAACCAGAAGGGCCATCGGCGCGGCCTGATCAGCCTGGAAACCCTGACTACCGTGAAATATATTGTGCAGGGCAACGGTGCGGTTTAGGCTACGCCATCAAAAGGCGAGTTGACGAAACTCCACCCTGCGGGAAGCCAGCCTCTGTAAAAAGGGGAACCGAGCCAAAATTGCTCAAAGTTCCCCTAGCGGCTGACTCTAGCGGTAATAGAAATCGATCTGCTTTAATGCAGCGAACTGGAGCTTTAGCCGTCGGTATTGATATCTCAATAGCTTCAGAAGTTTATTCCATACCCGTTGCCAGAGAGATTGTTTGGGGTATTCCAGCGCCTTTTGCCGTTTGAGTAATTCAACCCGCTGCTCCAGATCGGTCGCGCTCGATGTAGCAGATGCGGCCAGCTTGTCCTTAAAGAAATGAATTGCCGTTAGCTCATCGCGCCGAATTGTCAGACCTGCCTGGGCTGCGGCCAAGCCAATTGTGTGCCCTTCTCCCCGGCAAAACCCACGCAGCTCAAAATATCGAGCAATTTTTTCCCACTGCTCTAGAAACACTAGCTCCTTACCCTGATCCCGCGCTAGGACAAACAGGCATTCATGCACAAAGCTAATTTCAGCTAGATCTAAATCTAGCTTTTGAGCCATTTGCTGTAACAGCCGCAGCTCGAATGGGTTCTTATTGTGTTTCAAAATGTTTGTCCAGACAAGTTTGGCGGTAATGCCGGGCTGCCAGGTTAAATCGGCAGGTATCGGGGCCAAAATTCGCATATCGGCATCGACAAAAACGCAGGCAGGAAACAGACTGAGCGCTTGCTTAAGCACAAATTGCTTATCGTGGTAGCAGCCCAAACTTTGCTGTTGATGGGCAAAGGCTAAAACCTGGGGACAGTCGGCAAAGGCTGCTGGGCGATCGGTCAAAACCACCAGCGAAACTGAGGGAGCATATTGGGCGAGGTCTTGGGCGAGCTGGAGGGCTAAATTGCGATAATTGTTGCCCAGAGCCAGGGTGCAAAAGCAATATGGGCTGGCCTGGGTATTGGGTTGGGAGGTGATCACAGGTGGAGCAAAAAGTGACAGAGTGCCTACTCAAGGGTGCCCAAGCAGCAGGATGCGGCACCCCGAATCGGTAAAACTGCCTGGGTTGTAGGGCCGCCTGACCTGCCCCTACCCCTTTGGCTTCTGCACCGTGGCAATATGCAGTTCCTTCAGCTGCTTCGCGTCTACTCCCGACGGCGCGTTGGTCAGCAGACAGCGGGCCTGCTGGGTCTTGGGGAAGGCGATCACGTCCCGAATCGACTCTTCTCCGGCCAGCAGCATCACCAGTCGATCTAACCCGTAGGCGATGCCGCCGTGGGGAGGCGTGCCGTAGCGGAAGGCTTCCAGCAAAAAGCCGAACTTGTTCTGGGCCTCTTCGTCGCTGAGGCCGATGGTTTGAAACACCTGGGCCTGTAGGTCGGGCTGGTAGATCCGCAGGCTGCCGCCACAGATTTCGAAGCCGTTCATCACAATATCGTAGGCCTGGGCGCGGGCGGTTTTGAGGTCGTGGGCGTCTTCCGGGAACGGCGCAGTGAACGGGTGGTGCAGGGCTTCCAGCCGCTGCTCGTCGGCGTTCCACTCAAACATCGGGAATTCGACCACCCAGAGCAGATTTAGCTTCTCCGGGTCGATCAGCTTGAACTCGCGGGCCGCTACCTGCCTGAGCCGATCCAGGGTTTTGTTCACCGTCGGCGCATCCCCCGCCCCAAACAGCAGCAGGTGCCCCGGCTTTGCGCCCGTGCGGCTCAGCAGTTCCTGTTTCTGGGCTTCGCTGAGGTTGTCTTTGATGGCACCAATCGTATCAATCTCGCCGTCGTCGCGCACGCGGATGTAGGCCAGACCCTTCGCGCCCATGTCGCTGGCTTCCTTGAACCAGTCGCCGCCCGGCTTGATCCGCACGTTCGAGATCGCCTCGTTGCCGCCCGGAATCGGCAGCACCTTGACAATCCCACCGCTGGCCACCGCCCCCGAAAACACCTTGAAGCCCGAATCTTTCATCAGATCCGAGACATCCACCAGCTCCAGGCCATAGCGGGTGTCAGGTTTGTCGCAGCCATAGCGGTCCATGGCCTCGGCGTAGGTGAGGCGCGGGAAGGGGCGGGGCAGGTCGATGCCCTTCACCTGCTGGAAAATCTGGCAGACCAGCCGCTCGTTCAGGTCGATGATCTCCTCCAGCGACAGGAAGCTCATTTCCATATCGAGCTGGGTGAACTCCGGCTGGCGGTCGGCCCGCAGGTCTTCGTCGCGGAAGCAGCGGGCGATCTGGTAATAGCGATCAAACCCCGACACCATCAGCATTTGCTTGAACAACTGCGGCGACTGGGGCAGGGCAAAAAACTCGGCCTCGTTCACCCGGCTGGGCACCAGAAAATCTCGGGCTCCCTCCGGTGTCGAGCGGGTCAGCATCGGCGTCTCGACTTCAATAAAGCCCTGCTCGTCTTCCAGATAGCGTCGAATCGCCTTTACCACCCGATGCCTGAGCTGCATGTTTTGGCTCATCCGCTCCCGGCGCAGATCCAGATAGCGGTGCTTCAGGCGCATTTCTTCCCGCACCGGCCCCGACTCGGCTGCCGACACCTGAAACGGCAGAGCATCGGCCTCGCTCAACAATTCGATCTCGTCGGCATAGATCTCGATCTCGCCCGTGGCAATCCGGGAGTTATAGGAATCGGCAGGCCGCTGGCTCACCCGGCCCACCACCTTGATCACATCCTCGTTGCCCAACTTCTCGGCCACCGGAAACGAGGCGGGTGTCCGGCCCAGATCGCTGACCACCTGACAGACGCCCGTGCGGTCGCGCAAATCCACAAACACCACGCCGCCCTGATCGCGCTGCCGGTCTACCCAACCAAACAGCGTCACGGGTTGTCCAACATGCTCGGCGCTGAGCTGACCGCAGTAATGGGTGCGCATAGAAGGCTTAAGAGATTACGTGAAAACCTTTCCATTATCTAGCATGAGTGACCCGTGCGATCAGGGAGGTGGGGAGGTGGGGAGGATGGGGGGTGAAAAAGAGTCTTACCTGTTCGCAAGGTAAGAAATGCGCAGCTTTACTCCTCATCCCCTCACCTCCTCACCCCCTCACCCCCTCACCCCCTCACCCTTCTACTCCTTCGGCGCAGTCAGCTTCTCCCAGGCGGCTTTGGCTGCGGTGGAAAGGCGGTCGCTGAAGCCGTTGACTTCATGCACCAGGGTCTGCCAGTTTTTCTCGGCCTCCTGCTGAAGCTCCTGGGTCGAGCGTTCGATTCGCTCCAGGTCGAAGAGTTTGCCCTGCTCGACGGACTCGCGGGCCTGCCGGACTAGGCGCAGGTAGGTGTCGCGGGTGTAGTCTCCGGCGGTTTTGGCTAGGTCTTCGGCAGACTGGACTTCGGACTGAGCCCGCAGCTTGATTGCGTCGATCAGGGCTTTGGTTTCGCGTTTCACTTCGTCTGACTGGTCGGCCAGTTCGGTTTCCACCAGCTCGTTAGTTTGAGAAATTTCGATGGCCGTTTCGGTAGAACTGTTCGGATCAGGACTGTTCGGCTCGGGACTAATGGGATCAGACGTCATGGGCTTATCCTCCAGAGAATATAGAGTCGATAGAGCAGCAGCCTATCTAGATTGTAGATCCTGGCCCAAACAGCCGGTTTCGGCCTGCTGAAGCCTTTGCGTCCCCTATAGCAAAAACCTCCCAGAAGCGATCGACCCCTGAGAGATTTGCTGATTTCTGACTTCCCTTCCTCCTGCCTGGGGGTAGGGGATCGGGAACGGCGATGCTGATGCCGACCCACTAGAACCTCTAGCTCAGGGACTGCATGCCACGACCGGCACCCAGCTCCTGCTCCAGCTTCAGCAGGTTTTGAATCCGGGCTTCCGTAGAGGGATGGGTGGCAAACAGGCTGCTGAGGAACTGGCCCGAAAACGGGTTGATGATCAGCAGCGGTTCAAAGGACGGGTTGGCCTGCATCGGCAGCTGGCGGGCTCCGGCTTCCAGGCGCTGGAGGGCGCTGGCCAAGGCGCGCGGATTGCCGGTCAAACGGGCCGCCCCGGCATCAGCCTCAAACTCGCGGGTGCGGGAAATCGCCATCTGAATCACCGTTGCGGCCATCGGAGCCAGAATGATTGCAAACAGCGCCCCTAGTGGATTACCGCCCTGCCGATCTCGCGACATGCCGCCAAACATCATGCCGAATTGCATCACCTGGGCCAAGTAGGAAATGCCGCCCGCTACGGTCGCGGCTACGGCCTGGGTAAGGGTGTCGCGGTTTTTGATGTGGCTCAGCTCGTGGGCAATCACTGCCTCTAGCTCCTCGGCGGACAGCATTTGCACAATGCCCTGGGTGACGGCCACCGCTGCATGGTTGGGATCGCGTCCAGTAGCAAAAGCATTCGCGCCATTGCTGGGCACTAGGTAAAGCCCCGGCATCGGCAGGTTAGGCAGCTTGTACGAATAAGTTGATCACCTGGATCGGTCTACTGGCTTGAACAAGGGGCTTAAGCCCCTTGCCTGCTCAGGTTATTTTTACAAGACTCCTTAGCCCGCTGGCAGAGCCGTTCCACCATGGCATAGAGGTCGGGGGCCTGCGCCCGATCCAGCGGCTGAGCCCGGTAGGCCGCCAGGGCAATTTTGTCAGAAGAATACCAGGAGAACAGGTTGGTCACTGCCGCAATGATCAGGCCAATCAGGGCACCGCCCGACCCGCCCAGGGTGTAACCAATCGTCACGAGTAACCCGCTCAGTAGAGCCAATAACCCCAGTGTTTTGATTTGATTCATGTCATGTCCTCGTTTTGGCCAATTCCTGGGCCGGTTTATGGTCAAGCCCTGGCCAAATGTGGTTTATCCAAATTGTATCGGCCAAACCGCAGAACTGAAGGTATGGCAGGCTGCCTGCTGAGGTACGGATTCACTCACTTGGATAGTAGCCGGATGCTGAAGTCACAGCAAACCCAGTGCCCTTAAACAGCGACGGGTGACTTCCACACGCTGACTGGCATCAGCAGGGGTTGGCATCTCGATATGGGTCGCAAAGAAATAGGTGTTGCTGTTTTGTTCCAAATAGCCGACTAGCCAGCCCAGATTAGGAGTAACGCTCACATCCCAGCCGGTTTTGCCGCGCAGCGTATAGCCTGGGGTTTGCTCCAGGATCATCATGTCCTTGACCAGATCGATCGGGCGCTGGGAAAAAGGCAGATCATTGGCTTCCAGTTTTTGTAAAAACGCGATTTGTGCTTTGGGCGTTATTTGCAGTGGCCCCTCCAGCCAAAACTTGTCAATCCGATCGGGTGTGCCGATCTGCTGGTTGCCGTAGCCTGACTGACTGAGGAAGTTCTGCATCCGTTCCGGGCCAACTTTTCGGGCAATCACCTGATAAAACCAGATGGTTGAGTTCTTGAAGGCCTGCCGCAGATTTGTGTCCTGATTCCAAGCGGCAATTTCGCCGACTCCCGGCAGCCCACGTCTGATTCCATCCCAGGTCAGCACCGCCACATCATTAGCCACAACCCCAGTTTCCAGACCAGCCAAGGCATTAAAAATCTTGAACGTCGAGGCCGGGAAAACCGGGGTAGAGTTTCGATCCGGGTTGTGTTCGTAAAACCGGGCGGTTTGCTTGTCGTAAATCACGATTGAGCCGTTCAGTCCCAGTTCCTGAAATATAGGGCCAAAGCCATTTTGAGGAGCAGTTTGTTCAGCAGGCTGCCCAGAAGGCTGCTGGCTCACTTCTGGGGAACTAGGGCTGTTCTGAGTGCTACCCAGCTGACTGCCGCCAAAGGTGCAAATCAGCACGATTGCAGTGCCAATCAAAAACCTAGACATCCTGTAGTGTTTAGCTAGGTGCAGACGATTTCTCACAAGTTGCCGACCTCCTCACGAGTTGGGGACCTAGACTGAATCAATCTAGACCACAGCAATTCCAGAAAAGATCTATCTTCACTGAGGTACAACCACTGCTAAATTGCTGCCAAGCAAGAATCGACCTCTAGATCGCCCAATCTCCTAACAGCTGACGGTTTAAGAACCGCTCCAGACGAATGAAGGCATAGACGCCAATCAGGTTCGTGGCCAATATCCCGACTTTACTAATGACTTCATTAAGGGGACTATCATCCCGAGGAATGCAGCGCAGCGCAGGATCGCAAACCCGACATGGGACTGGGATGCTCTGCTTACTGAAGAAGAACTGGATTCACTCAGACTGACAAGACCGGGATACATCTGCTCACATTTCTTCAAGCTTGGACTGGGGGAATCCACGCAGCGGCAACCGCTATTTCTTTGCGTAGGATTTCAGCTTTTGAATCAATTGCTCTCATCATCATCAACTTATATTTTGCAATGTGAATAAAGCTTGTGATTTCTCTTACATTTCTTATTTTTTGCGGATATCAGTTCCCGTATATAGAATTGCAGATTCTACCCTTTGTTCAAACAGTTCCCTGCTGTAGCAGCTCTTTCAGCCTAGAAGAGCCGTCAGGGCAAGCCATTGCCGAGCTCTCTGGAGTCCGATCACTTTCTTGAGCCGCAGCAACAAACAATTGGGATTAGCAAAATATGTTTACTAAACCTCTGGCCAATTCGGTGGCTGTGAAGTTCGGTAATCCTAGCGAGCAGGAGCCCAGAACAGCAGTGTTACCAATAGAGCGTTCCACCCATGTATTACTCTCCAGGGAGAAGCGCAGCGCTATGACAATGAACGCCAGCAAAATGATGAAAACCATGACGCACCGGCTCAGTTTTTCAGCGGCTGACCAGCAGGTTCTGCAACAACAGGCCGATTGGGGCATGAAAATTGCGCCCGAAATGGCAGATGTTTTCTACGCCTATCTGGGGCAAGATCCGGAAATGAGCCAGATTTTACAAGCGTCTGACGGTCGCGTCCATCGGCTGCGAGAAACTTTCATCCAGTGGTTCCACGAAATGTTCACCGGTATGGACAACTGGGGTGATGCCTATGCTGAGCGGCGCTGGAAAATTGGCTTGGCCCATGTGCGGGTGGGCATCTTTCCCGAGCATGTCGTTCCGGCTATGGCGATTGTGGTCCAGAGCGTGGGTCAGAAACTTCAGGCCGAAGGGCAGTCCGACGCGCTTCAGGTTGCCCTGAGCAAAATTTGCATGATTGACCTGGCCTTCATCGAGCAGGCCTATATCGAAGTTTCCTCGGCTGCTGTGCTACAGGAAACGGGCTGGACCGCGGGCCTGTTTAAGCGCCTGATTGCCACAGGGGCCGGTGCAATGTAGTGCTCTGAACGCACCCAGGAATTGGATCACCTGATACAGCTCATTTAGACAAATTAAGGACAAAGGAATGGCTATTAACACCGAAAAGCTGGGAATTGTGCTGCAAAATTTCGTCACGGCGACAACAGATATTCAGGGGGCGGCCCTGGTGACGCCCGATGGTCTGCCCCTGTCGGCCAGTTTGCCCAGCGGTATGGACGACGAACGGGTTTCGGCCATGTCTGCCGCCATGCTTTCTCTGGGCGAGCGAATTGGTACAGAACTGGCTCGCGGCACAATTGACCGGATTTTTGTGGAAGGCAACCAGGGCTACGGGATTTTGACAAGCTGCGGTGAAGATGCAGTATTTTTGGTGCTGGCCAATGCGACCGCCAAGCAGGGGGTTTTGATGCTAGAAATCAAGCGGGCTGTAGCAGAACTGAAGCTGCTGCTCTCTTAATCAAACTGTTGTCGGGACAGTCAATCGCCGTAAAGCCTATTTAAATCGGAATATTAGATTGACTGTTCCGGGCTATTACTCAACTACGCTTTGTGAATCGCTATGGAAATCATGCGTTTGGTTGTGACTGGGCCAGTAGGGGCCGGAAAATCCACCTTTATTCGATCTGTGAGTGAAATTGAAGTTGTGGATACCGATCGCCGCGCCACCGATGAAACTGCCGCACTCAAATCGCGTACCACGGTTGCGTTTGACTTTGGGCGGCTACAGTTTGGAGCCGAATGCGCCCTGCACCTGTACGGTACACCAGGCCAGTCTCGGTTTGACTTCATGTGGGATATTTTGATTCGCAAGGCCCATGCCTATATTCTGCTGATTGCGGCCCATCGCCCCGATGAGTTTCACTATGCTCGCCGGATTCTCAGCTTTATGAAGCAGCGCTCCCAGGCTCCGATGGTGATTGGCCTAACCCACACCGATCAGCCAGACGCCTGGGATCAGGAAGCAATTGTCGATGCCCTTGGCTTTTACCCAGCCCAGACCTGCCCGCCTGTGGTGCTGGTCAATCCGACCCAGACCCCGTCGGTAGCTCAGGCCGTTCTGGTTCTGGTGCAGCAGCAGCTGGTCAGTCAGGCAATCTCGGCCTAGCTGTTCAGTCTTTCGGGGCATTGCAGGGCCAGACCTGGGCCAGAGGGTTTTGCCGAAACCGACCCCGGCAGAGCCTATGACTAAACATCCGATTTCTAGACCCTATTTCCAGACCCTATTTCCAGACCCAACTTCCAAACAGCGATCACCAGAGAGCAGCGCTATGAGTATCAAAGGACGGCTGAGTGAATTTTCACTAGCAGAGATTTTTCGGATGATGGAGCAGAGCCAGAGAACCGGGCTGTTGACGATTCGAGCGGCCCACCAATCGGATCAGCCCCTGCAAAATTTCTATATCTGGTTCAAGCTGGGGCGGATTGTAGCGGCGGCCAATCGGCTCGACTACCGGGGGCTGGCCAGTTTGATTCACCAGCGGGAATGGCTGGGTGAGCAGAGTAAAATCCTGCTGCTGCAAGCCTTGCAGAGCGAACAGCCCCTGGGCCTGCACCTCAAGGTGAGAAATGCCCTGACGGCTGAACAGCTCAAGCTGCTGTTTTACACGCAGGTGATGCGGCAGGTCTGTAACATTTTTCGCTTTCCCGAAGGCTGGTTTAACTTCGAAGCCCAGACCCAGCTGCCGCTGAGCGAGATGACCGGGTTAACAGCAGTTCCCACGGAAGTGACGCTAGAAGGACTGCGTGCCCTGCGGGATTGGAGCGCCCTGGCCCACAAACTCCCCGACCCCGATTCAGCCCTGATTACCCGCCAGGAACAGCCCCAGGTTCACCTGAATGCAATCGAGCGCCAGCTGCGGGAGTTGGCCCAGGGCCAGCAAACCCTGACGGAAATGGCAGAAGCGCTCCAGCAGACGATTGAGAAAGTGCAGCAAATCGCGTTTCGCCTCAGCCTGGTGGGGCTGGTGGAAGAGGTGCCGCTGGTTGTGACCCCGACTGCTGACCTGACCAGAAATTTGGGGTCTGAATTAGCAATGCCTGAATTGGCAAACGCTGCAAATCAACAGCTCAGCCAGTCTTTTCTCCAGAGTTTGATGGGCTTCCTGGGCAGCAAAACCGTCGCCCAGGCCCACGGCTAACAGTTGAAAACCCAAGCGGCCAACCAGCATTTTGTATCACTGTTGATTGCAGCTTTCCTGGGCTGGCGCTACTGTTCTCTGACGTTTTTCTATCCCCTACCCGTTTCTCTAGCCCGATCTATGGCCCTACTCGCATTTTTTCTCTACCTGCTTGAGTTTCTGGAGTTCCTGACTTCTGGCCCTGGCCTGAGCGCCAGTCTGCTGATCTGCTGTTACTGGCTGCTGGTGCTAAGCTCCTGAGAATTGAGCTGGCCTGAACCGCTGCACTACAACATTGGCCCAGCTGTTTTGTCTTGGCCAAGCGGCTGCTACACCACCTCAAGATATTGGGCATCCATCAAAAACACGCCCCGGCTAAACCTGACGCCCCAGAAGCCGCCCGGACGCCGATCGAGCACAACGCCCTCTTCACCCAGCTGGATCACGTTAGGCGGACGCAGCATCGGCATGGGCTCAGCGGTTTTGAGATAGGCAGGCAGGGCAACCACCCGGACGCGATCGCCGACGCTGAAGGTTTTCTCGACTGACGATTCAGAAGATTCAGACTGAGACATAGCGACAAGGAGACATAGCGGCAAGGGATAAACGGCGAGTCAGTTCGATGGGTCAGTTCAATGGGGCAGGCCAGACGGCGCTAGGGACAACCTGGCCTAGAGACTGCCGTCCGACGATTAATTCAGGGGTCTGCTGCGGCAATTGCTTCGATCTCAAGCAACCAGCGAGGCTCTAGCGTCTGCACGACCAAGACAGTTAAAGCAGGCTGGGCCGAACCGAGCCGCTGCTGTCGAATCTGGCTGTTGGCCTCAGCCTGATCGGCGCTGGTCAAAAAGGTTGTGACCTTAACTAGATTGTCTGAACCCATGCCCGCCGCCGCCAAGATCTCAAAAATATTATCCCAGACCACATGGCACTGTTCGACAAAACCGGACGGCACTTCACCCGTTTGGCGCTCAGGAATCTGGCCGCTAATAAATAGATATCGGGCTCCAGGAGCAACCTCAAGGCCGTGTGAATAACAACCGGCAGGTGGAGCTACCGTGTCTGGACAATGCAACTTCCAATTCATTTAACCCTGGCAGAGCCTGCTTGGATGGGCCAAACTGCATTTTAGCACCCGCTCGGCTGGGTTCTCTGGGCTTAGCAGCCCTGCCCTAGCTCAGCGCAGGGAAGTAGATTGCCCAAAGGGCAGGGAAGTAGAATCTTGAGCGGGCAAATCAGAGAGGATGCGGGCAATCACCGGCACCGAACCAAACAGGGCCAGGGTACCGCAGGTCGAGAGGGTGAACAGGCTGGCAGCCAGCAGCTGTCTCTTGATAGATTGACTACTCATTTAGATGCAACACTCCTTTCGTCTCTGAACTCCTTGTCCAGTGTACAGCTTTGTAAAGAATCTGTTAAATTAAGTCCGGGCTTCATAACATTTAATTACAGAATTGCAGAAACTTATTGCAATCTTGCGACAGCTATGTGTCTGATTCGCTTCATCTGAACAGAAATACGTCCGTTGGCTGTGTTTGGATTGGTTGAGCTGTGAAAAGCTTGAGCCGTAAAGGGTTTAAGCGGCCCGAGTTGAAGCAGCCCAGATTTAAGCAGCCCAAGTTTAAGCAGCCAGAATCAGGATTACACTTAAACCTGAGAGTTACCCAAAGCTGCTGCCTAAAGCGCTGGGCCGAACCGCCTGCTGGCAGATCAGCCTGCATCACCCAATCAGACCAACCACAAACCGCACAACACAGGGGTTAAGACGCGATATGGATATTTCTCTGGCCATCCGCACCTTTATCGCGGTGTTTGTTTTGGCTGATGCCCTGGGCAACGCACCCGTGTTTTTGGTGCTCACCAAAGGAATGGAGCCCGCCGAGCGCAACAGCGTGATCACCCGCGCTGCCCTGATTGCTACAGCAGTCCTGATCGCCTTCGTGTTTCTGGGCCAGCCAGTCTTGAACTATCTGCATATCAGTACGGCTTCGCTGGAAGTGGCAGGTGGGCTGCTGCTGCTGCTGATCTCCCTGGATATGCTGCGGGGCGAACTGGACGAACCAGAAGTCGATCCCAGCCGCGATGTGGCCATTACCCCCCTAGCCCTGCCCCTGCTGGCTGGCCCCGGCACCCTCACGACCGTCATGCTGCTAGTATCCGATACTCCCACCCTTACCACCTACGCCAGCGTCGTGTCCGGAATTGTTGTGGCCATGGTAGTCACCTGGTTCATCATGGGCCAGTCAGCCCGCATCGACAAATGGATCGGCCCCGGCGGAGCCGCAATCGCAACCAAACTACTGGGGTTTCTGCTGGCGGCGCTGGCTGTCGAGATTGGCATCGGTGGCCTGAAGGAACTGCTGCTGAGCAGCTCGACCGGGATGGGGTGGGCTTGAGGAGATGGGGGAGATGGGGGGATGGGGAGGTGGGGGAGGTGACCTTAGCTCAGTTCCCTTTGAAGTTTGTCCAGAATCTTGGGGCAATTTAGCAGCTGACTGCGGATTCCTACCGCCCGCGCGTCAACGATAGGTGGGTTGGGCAACGACACAGAGGAATCTCTAGACCCGTTTTCGGAGCTTTGGGTCAATACAGTTGGCTTCTTAGCTTTCCGTCTCCCCATCCCCCCCACCTCCCCACCTCCCCACCTCCCCACCTCCCCATCTCCCCACTCATTCTCACCAAAACCTGTCAAACTAAAGGGTGGTTAAATTTGAATTTGAAGCTGCAACCATGCTGAGAGCTGGAATTGTCGGACTGCCCAACGTCGGAAAATCAACGCTGTTTAATGCCGTCGTGGCCAATGCCAAGGCCCAGGCCGCAAATTTTCCGTTTTGCACGATTGAGCCAAACGTGGGTGTGGTGGCGGTGCCGGACGAGCGCCTGCAAGTATTGGCCAACATTTCCAGCTCTGCCGAAATCGTTCCGGCCCGGGTTGAGTTCGTGGATATTGCTGGACTGGTGAAGGGAGCCAGCCAGGGCGAGGGTCTGGGCAACCAATTTTTGGCTAACATTCGCGAAGTGGACGCGATCGTGCATGTGGTGCGCTGCTTCGAGAATGACGACATTATTCATGTCTCCGGTTCGGTTGATCCGGTGCGCGACATTGAGGTGATCAACCTGGAATTGGCTCTGGCCGATCTGTCCCAGATTGAGAAACGGATCGACCGCACCCGCAAGCAGGCCAAAACCAGCAAAGAAGCCCAGGTGGAACTGGTGGTGCTGGAAAAGCTCCAGACCGTGCTGAACGAAGGGAAGCAGGCACGCCAGGTGAGTTTGACCGAGGAAGAAGAAGGGCTGGTCAAACCGCTGGGTCTGCTGACGCGCAAACCGATTATCTACGCTGCCAATGTGTCAGAAGACGATCTGGCCAGCGGCAACGACTGGGTCGAGCAGGTG
>JBJTUI010000202.1:0-9496 GCA_046080625.1 Elainella sp.
CGGCGCTAACTTCGGCTGGCCGGGCTACGAGGGCGGTAATGCGACCAATCAGGTGCAGAACGGCTACTACAACGGAGTGCCCGCGATCAGAACCTTCGTGGACAGCAATCCCACCGTGACCGCACCGATCTATGGCCGCCGACACTCGGAGGGTGCGAGAGCGATCATCATGGGCGACTTCTACGACGGCAACACCTTCTCTAGCGTTTACAGCGGTGCGCTGTTTGTGGCCGATGTCAACGAAGGGACAGTCGATGCCCTGACTCTGGACAGCCAGAATCGGGTGACGGCAGTGCGGCGATTCGACTCGGGCATTCAGGGGCTGGTCTACTTGGAAACCGGGGCGGATGGCAACCTCTACTACGTCAACATCGGCAACGGCACGATTGGCCGCTGGCGGCCCCTGCCCTGACCTGCATCTCGCTCATTTCGTTCAGATTCCGATCAGGATTAGGCTACGCCAATTTTCTACGAGTCTGCCTAGAAAGAGCTGGGGGGACGGGGCCTCCCCAAGGGGCTTCGCCCCCTCGCCCCCATTAGATGCTGCCTAGAAAGAGGGGTTAAGGGGACGGAGTCCTCACGAGGCTTCGCCCCCTTAACCCCTTTTAGTTTGTGCAGCCTCAAAAAGAATTGGTGTTACGGATAGATTGACTGTTTGACCAGTTGACTGTTTGACCAGGGGATGTAAGCCGAAAATTTTACATCCCCTTAATTTTTGAACGGCTTTTAGCTCAGATTATTCCGGAAAATTTCACCTTCTCTCAGCGGTTTCTCCGCGATACTACTGGCATGGGTCAAGATGCTACCTGGATGTTAGAAAGGGCTTGCAGCCAGAGTTTTCCCGAAACTCCCTGGAACTGAGTTGTTAGACCCTCTGCCCCAAGGGGTTGGCAGTTCCGTAATTTCAACCTTACCCCTGCCTGACAGACAGCTTATTAAGTGACCTATAGAAGGATTTCTTCGGCGCTTTCAACTTGGACACTAGACTGTGACCCTAGATTCTGGCTCCGTGCCCTTCTGTCAGGCTGTTGAGTAACGGTAAGGACGTTATGGATATCGGTTCAATCAACCCCAACAAACGTACGGCTACCCCAAAAACTGCGGGTAAAGCATCCGGTAAAGCACCTAGCCATCTGCAAAAGCGTTGGCAGCCCAAGCAAAGCAAGACAGTTGGTTCACCTTACCAGAAGCAGACCGTGTTACTTTTAAGCCCTACCGAACGAGATACCATTCTGCGTCAGCGCGCCCTCTCGGAAGCCCAGCAGGGCAACCACGCTGAAGCGATTGCCCTCTTTGACGAACTGATCGACCGCAGCCCTGAGAACGCCAACCATTACAGCAATCGCGGCCTGGTTTACTTCCAGAGCGGTCAGGCTGCTGCTGCCGTAGAAGACTATAACCGGGCGATTGCCCTCAACCCGCGCCTCGACAGCGCCTACAACAACCGGGCCAACTACTACGCCTCCCAGGGCCTATTTCTAGAAGCTATTCTGGACTACGATATCGCTCTCGACCTCAACCCGGCCAACGTGCGGGCCTGGATCAACCAGGGCATTACCTTCCGCGAGCTGGAGATGTATGACCGGGCATTGGAAAGCTTTGATCTGGCGCTCTGTCTGGGCAAGCTGGAAGGCCACATCTACGCCGAGCGGGGCCGGACCTACCATCTGCGCGGCGACTGGAACTGCGCCGTGGGCGAATATGGTCGCGCCTTAGAAAAATTGGCCCAGTCCGGCCCCCACGAAGGAGCCACCCTACGCCTCTACTTGCAGGTGGAATCCTGGCTGGATGACCTGCTGTCGCCCCTGAGCGAAACGCCCTAGCTCGACCTGCGCCTGCTCTGGTCTAGCGGGGCCAACCCTGCTGCGCCTGCTCCAGAACATAGACCGCCAGCGCCTCAATCTGGTCAGGGGTCAACCGATCTTGATAGGCAGACATATTGCCTCGGCCCAGGCTAATGATCTGAGCGATGGCTGCGGCTGAGTCCATCTGGTATTTTTGTAAAGCTTTCAGCTTCAGGGTTTTGCCGCGTCGGACAATGTTGCCGCCGTGACTATGGCAGCCCGCACAGTGGAGTTCGAACAGTTGGGCACTGTCAACCGCTGGCACGGACTGGACCGCGTCTGCCCCGGTCTCTGCCGAATCGCTGACGCCTGCGCGGCTCGCAGGACTGGAGAGCGCTTCAGACAGACTGGGTTGGGCCAGGGCTGGTGCCGACCAGACCAGCAGAATGCAGGCCAGCAGCAAGCCGAATGCTCGCCGCCAGAGCGCAACAAGCCAAGCTGTGTCACAAGTTTTAGCTTCACAAGTTATCAAAAGCTTCAAGGCGGATATCCTGTTCAGATCAACTCTTCTGATCCTAACGGCTGAGCCGCTCGACGTTATTCGCTGAGCCCAGTAGCTCAGTTCAAAGCTCAATCCAAAGCTCAATTCAATCCAGAATCGGGGGCGCGCTCCATCCCCCACCATCCTGTAGCTTACTTAAAATGGCTCTACTGAGCAGGCGAGATGGAGGCGGGCCGACCTAACCGGGGCGACTGGGTCAGAAAAGGACCCGTCAGCAGCAGGGCCGTTTCGGGATCGAGCTTGCCCGTGCTGGGCACCCGCATTGCAGTCTGAAACTGCTTGAGCGCCTGCTCCACTCCAGCCGATTGGGCCTGTAAATAGCCCAGCCGCTTCAGATAATCGGCCACCTGATCTGGGCTGAGGTTGACTTCATCAGGGCGAAAAAACGGGACGTATTGCTTGCGCCAGATCCGGTTGAGCTGGTCCGGACTGAGCTGATAGAACCGGCCCAGGGCCGGGTCAGCGATGGTGGCGGTATCAGCAGTCATTTCCAGCAGCCCCACCGCATGGGGGCCGCGTCCGGTCTCGGAATAGAGCCAGGTTGCCAGCACGCCCGGTCAGTTAATCTGGCGCATTTGCTCCCAGGTGGGAGAAAGCTCAACCCCGTCTAGCTCCAAGGCACGGGCCGCTGTGATCAGCTGGGGCATTGAGGTACCGAGGCGGCTGGTTCCGGCCAATTGGGCAATGCTCGACTCCGTGGCCGGTAGGTTCCAGCGGCGCAGAACGGTGGCCATGGCGGCTGGAGCACAGCTGCTGTTTGAGGTCTGCTGAAAAATGCCGTTGGGCAGGAGGGTGTCTTCTAGCGAGCTGTAGATCGGGGCGAGAAAATAGGCCTCACTGGCCGTAAAGCCGGCCAGGCCAATCAGCCCCAACAGCACAACTGCCAGCACCTGGATGCGAGCCGTCCGCCAGCTCACGACAAAAGCCGCTCCACAGAACCCGACCAACATCGCCCGCATCAGGGTCCAGGTGATCCGCATCCCGGAGACGCGCCACTCTAGAGGCAAAATTTGCATCTGGGGCAGATGCAGCGCCAGCACCACCAGCCCGACATAGAGTCCTAAAAAAGCAATCGATTCAATATTTTTGCCGGTAAACAGGTTGTTAGCCGTTGCGCCTCGCCGCAGCAGCAGACGGCCCCAGCTTATACCTCCCAGAATTGCCAGCATTCCTAGGAGCAGGGTCAGCAAGAGTTCTAACAGCATCAACAGCAAACAGTATTCCGATTCAGGTTTTTTCAATCTAGTCGATTGAAACACGGTTGCCCACGGCAATTCTGCTATGCTGGGCTTAAAAATCACCAAAAGCCCCCAAACGTCAAGATTTCGTTTGTGATTGTGCCACGAGGGGCCTTTATTCACGACTGCTGCTCGAATCCTGCTCAGCTGGCCCATTCTTCTCAGCCCTTTAGTTAGCTAAGGATCAGGGCCGGGGCCGGATTCAACCAAAGATGGCATCAGGGACCCAAACGGCAAGTCCAGGGCTGCATCCCTAAATCCCGTCATCCTACAGATCATCGCACCAACCTCACCTATGGCTATTTCCCTTGCTTCGCTGTTTGACAGCGCTAATCTGTTTGTGCTGCCGTTCTGGCTGCTGATGATTGGCTTGCCCAACTGGCGAGTCACCCGCTGGGCAATGGCCTCCTATCTACCCTACGTGGCGCTAGCGGGACTCTATCTCTATCTGTTTAGCAACAGCCTTGATCCGGACTCGGCCCAATCTTTTGCCAATCCCACCCTGACCGATCTGGCCCGCCTGTTCGCCGACGAGCGAGTCACAGCTACGGGCTGGGTGCATTTTCTGGTAATGGATCTGTTTGTGGGCCGCTGGATTTACTGGGAAGGGCAGCGCACGGGGATTTGGACAAGACATTCTCTGGCGCTCTGTCTGTTTGCCGGGCCGCTGGGCCTGCTGTCGCACATCATCACCCAGTGGATTGGCCAGAGTCTGCGCAAGGCCAGCCCGGACTCGGGAGCGGCTCCAGTAGTTGAAGCACCAGTTGAAACGCCAGCCGAAGCGCCAATTGAAGCGCCCGTCGAACCCAGTTGAGCTGGCTGTTTAGGTCTGCTGTTTAGGTCTGCTGTTTGGGCTTGCTGCCTGAACGGGGTAACTAAATTGTTTTCGCAAAATTTCCGGATTTACGGCGCATTCTTGCCTTAAATACTTGAACCCTTTATAGTTTTCGATGATCCCTGCCGGTGATTCGGAGGAAAACAGAGCATTATGGGGACGAGAGACAAGGCTGGGTGCTGCTAATCACTGTACTGGATGATTCATCTTCCTGAGCAAAGACGGGGCGTTGCTGCAAGGTACGCCCAATCCCCCTGGTTGTGGCTAGCAGTAACCGGGGGCTCTGTCATAGTCCATGGCCTGCTCCTGGTTTGGGTGGGTACGGGTAAATGGCAGGTGCGGCAGCCAGCGAGTCAAGCCTCAACGCCGATTGAGCTGATCACGCTGCCGACGGCAGCTGAACCGGCAGCAGGAGCAACCTCACTCAGCCCAGGTTCGCCAAGTGGAGGATCAAGCACCGCGCAAGCGGCCAGTCCTGGACCAGCGGCCCCACTCGCCCCGGTAGCCAGAACCCTGACGACCAGTTCCCAGACGGAGATTTTAGCGATCTCGCCCGGTCTCGAAGAACAGATGGGCAAACAAGATCGCCCTGCCGCCCAGCCGGAGCCCAGCCCTGCACCAGAGCCCAGCCCAAACCTGGCTCCTAATCAGACTCCTAATCAGGCTCCAGACCAGTCCTTGAGCCAGTCAGCCGATAGCTCTCCCCAACCCGAATTCGCCCGCCCGGACCGCAACGCCGAACAGCTGGGGCGAGCCTCAAATTCCCAGTTCAATCAGCTGCTGCTACCGTCGCCGGACGTGACACCAGAGGTAACGCCCGCTGCGCCGCCCGCTTCCCCCCAGATCATCGCCCAGCCGATCGAGGTGCCAATTCCTACCGGGGTAGAAGATCAGTCGGAACCCTCACCAGAACTAGCCCCCATTCCCCAGCGGGTAGTTGTACCCAGCCATCTCACTGCCAGCCTGACGGCCACAGCGCTGCCTTCGGAAACCGGCGCAACGCCTGATGCAGCGGCCCAGCCAGCAACTGAGGTGAAGCGCGTCTCCCGCACCTATCCCTGCCGGGTTACACCCGAAGTCATGCAGTTTTTGGGCAAAACCGTAGCGCTCCAGGTGGAGACGGACGCCACAGGGCAGGTGGTCAACACGACGACCCAGGAGTCGAGCCAGAGCCAAGCCTACGACCAGCTGGCCGTCTGTCTGGTGAAAACCTGGGAGTTTCGGCCCGCAATTGCCCAGGGGCAGGCTGTTGCCAATGATGGCCTCGTGGTGCGAATTACGATTGACCGCAGTTGACCTGGGCTATTGGGCCAGCTCGTTCATCTTGCGGGCAAGCTCCACGTCCAGGTTGGTGATGCCACCAGCGTCATGGGTGGTCAGATCCACCGTCACCCGGTTGTAGACGTTGAACCATTCCGGGTGATGGCCCATCGATTCGGCCACCAGCGCCACGCTCGACATAAATCCAAACGCTTCGACAAACGACGGAAATTGAAACTGACGGTGGAGTTTGCCGCGTTCAATACTCCAGCCCGACAGGTCTGTCAGGGCAGCGTTAATTGCATCGGTAGAAAGGGGAGTAGCAGCCATGGCTTGAGTTGAAGAAGGGGCTTGAGCAGGTTGAGCAGGAGGCTGAGCCGATTGAGCAGCTATAGGCTGAGCAGTGATAGCCTGAGCAGTGATAGGCTGGGCAGCCCCAGGCTGAGCGCTCATAGTCGGAGCCAGGAGCACTGCTGCAATCGCTGTTGTGATCACCCCCAATCCTACACCAGGAGCGCGGCCCCTGCCGCAGTCAGTCAGGCCAGAAATCTTTCGATGCATTGGAAAGGAAACGCGAATGTTCATAAAGTAACTCGCCATAGAAGCAACCAGCGCTAGCTGTGCCAGAAAAGATGTTCAACTATTTTCCGATGCAGAAGCGACTAAAGATTTGATCAAGCACCGATTCGGTGATTTCTTCGCCGGTAATTTCGCCCAGAGCCTGGATAGCGCTGCGCAAATCGATCGTCCAGAAGTCGAGCGGCAGCTGGTTGGCAATCGTGGCCTGCACCTGTTCCAGGGCAGTTTGGGTCCGGGTGAGAGCCGCAGCCTGGCGGGCATTGATCGCCAAATCGAGATCAGACGCCTGAATTCCGGCCTGCACCTGGTCGAGAATGGCCTGCTCCAGCGCCTCAATTCCCTGGTTTTGGGCGGCGGCGGTCTGCACCAGCGGCAGGGCGCTGAGGTCAAGCGGCAGGGCCGGAAGGGCGGGCACCAGGTCAATTTTGTTCATCACCAGAATCAGCGGGCGATGCTGCACCTGGGCATAAATGGCGCGGTCGGCCTCGGTCCAGCCCTGGGTTGCGTCCAGAGTCAGCAGCACCAGATCGGCAGTTTGGGCGACGCTGCGCGAACGCTCTACCCCAATTTGCTCGACCTGGTCGGTGGCTTCCCGGATGCCAGCCGTATCGAGCACTTGCACCGGAATACCGCCGACCACCAGACGCGACTCCACCACATCGCGGGTGGTGCCGGGCAAATCGGTGACAATCGCCCGATCGGTCCGGCTCCAGGCGTTCAGCAAGCTGGATTTACCGACGTTGGGCCGCCCGACAATCGCCACCTTCAGCCCCGATCGCAGCAGTTCGCCCCGATCGGCGGTAGCCAAGATGCGCCGGGTTTCGCTCAGCACCCGAACCAACCCGGCCTCCACCTCGGCCTGGTCGAGGGGCGGCAAATCGTCCTCAAAGTCAATCCGGGCTTCGACTTCGGCCAGAATCTCTAGGCAGGTGGTCCGCAGCTGGCGAATCGGATGGGCCAGTTTGCCTTGCAGTCCGGCCAGAGCGGTTTGGGCCGCCTGGGGCGACTCGGCCCCGACCAGATCGGCCACGCTCTCGGCCTGGGTCAGATCCAGGCGACCGTTCAAAAAGGCCCGCAGGGTAAACTCACCGGGCTGGGCCAACCGGGCTCCCTGGGTCAAACAGAGCTGGAGCACCTGCTGTACGGCCATGATGCCGCCGTGGCACTGGAATTCAACCACGTCCTCGCGGGTGTAGGAGCGGGGAGCTCGCATCAGCAGCAGCAGCGCTTCGTCGATCAGCTGCCCTGTTTCGGGATGGCGCACCTGCCCATAGAGAATCCGATGGCTCTCCCAGGGCTGCCGTCCGGGAGCCCAAAACAGGGTCTGGGCGATCGCCACCGCTTCCGGCCCCGAAAGCCGCACAATTCCAACGCTGCCCTGCTGGGGAACGACGGCAGAGGCAATGGCAGCAATGGTATCCTGGCGCAGAGCTTGGGACATGGGGGCAGATTACGAGAGCGGATAGATTACGAAAGCAGGTTACGAGAGCAGGCAGAACGCCTTCCGGGCAGTAATCCCAATTTAGCGCAATCGTCATCTCTAGCAGCTCCTCTGCTGGGGTAAGCGGGTTGTGGGGGCTGCGCTCCCATGTAGGGGGTTCCCCCTGCGCCCACAAAAATAATCTGCTGGAGCTGCGAGTCGCCAATTCTAGCAATTAGCAACAAAAATCAGGGCAAACCGTAGTCCACCCTGATGGTTCAGATTGCTTTAGAACTCTGGTCAAACCGGCTCAGAGGGCTAGCTCAATCGCTCAACGCGCCGTTGAGTCTAGCAACCCTGTCGAGCACCGTCGGCCTATTCTTCTTCCTCAGCAGCATCAGCCGATTTACCGGCCCGGCTCAGGGCTTTACCCAGATTGTGCAGTTTGGTTTTGTAACCGCGCTGGGCGTTGTCAGCATATTCGTTCACCTGCTCACCCAGGCTGACCAGGGCTTCAGAGATATCAGCAGGTTTCGATTTGCTGGCCGACAGCACTTTCTTCAGCTGCTTCAGGCTCTTACCAATCTCTTTCAGATCGGCATCACCCGACTCGTTCAGAATGTCGTGCCATTCGTCGATCATTTCAACGGCTTCTTCCGGATCGAGATCCAGCAGTTCTTCGCTCTCCACCAGGCTCAGCAGCTCATCCAGTTCTTGATCCTCATCAATCCCTGCTTCGATGCTTTCATCGGTATCCTGGTCGGCTTTGGCGCTGCCGCTGCTGGCGGCTGCTTTCTGCTGTTCGTCCGCCGCAGAATTTTGCTTACCCTTGCCAGAGGACTGGTTGTCTTTGTTGGTTTGTTTGCTCGTTGCCATCGTGATTGTTCCTTTTTTATGGAGCAACTGTATACGACCATCAGCGTAAAAGTCGCCACCTCAAAAACCCTCCCTCGAAAGGCGAAAGTCAGGTTCAAACCAGCTCAAACAAACGAGATAGCTCCTTCCAAAGTTCTAGGAATTCCTCTACCGGATGTAGGAAATTCGGAAGGTGATTGAGAATACCAACGGCAACGGATCGGGCTACACATCCACAAGCGGACAGGCCCAGATCGAGTTTTGGGTATGATTTTGCAGCAGCAGGCCATATTCCAAGCCTTCCACAACCGCCTGGTAGGACGCTTCGATAATGTTGTTAGATACGCCTACAGTCGTCCAACGCTGGTAGCCATTGCTGGACTCGATTAAAACGCGGGTTTTAGCCGATGTGCCCGCCGTGCCGTCCAGGATGCGCACCTTGTAGTCGGTCAGATAGAAGCTGGCGATGTCGGGATAGGCGCTGGTGAGAGCCTTGCGCAGAGCCCCATCCAGGGCTGAGACGGGACCATTGCCCTCCGCCGCTTCCAGAATATCCTGACCGTTGACGCTGACTTTGATGGTGGCCACGGCCTGACTGCCGCGATGGTTGGCATCCCGCAGCATATCGCAGTAGACGTGGAAATCCTTGATGGTGAAGAACGAGGGGCGCTGGCCCAAGGCCTCGCGCATCAACAGCTCAAAGCTGGCCTCTGCCGCCTCAAACTGGTAGCCCTGGTGTTCTAGCGTCTTGAGATGCTGCAAAATCTGGCGGCAGGCCGGATCTTGTTTATTGAGATTGATGCCAAAACTGCGGGCCTTGGCCAGAACGTTGCTCAAGCCCGCCTGATCGGAAATCACAATCCGCCGCAGGTTGCCCACTAGCTCGGGCCGGATATGTTCGTAGGTGAGCGGGTTGCGCTCGACGGCGCTGACGTGAATTCCGCCCTTATGGGCAAAGGCCGA
>JBJTUI010000203.1:0-12474 GCA_046080625.1 Elainella sp.
GCTGCTGGGGGGCGGGGTTGCCCTCACCCGGAAACAGCCAGACAAACCCGTCCTGTTCTATCACCGAATAGCGCTTGAGTTTGGCCGTGGGTCGCTTCTGGCGCTCGCCCAGATAGGGCACCTCGACGCATTCCCCCGATCCATCGAAGCACCAGCCGTGATAGGCGCATTCCAGCTTGTCCCCGATTACCTTGCCGTGGCTCAGCTTCACCTGCCGGTGGGGACAGCGGTCTTCCAGGGCCTGGATCTGGCCGCTGCTGTCGCGAAACAACACAACCGGCTGGTGCCACAAAACAACGCCCAGGGGCTGGGAGCTGACCTCGCTGCTGCGGGCTACCACATACCAGTGGCAGGGGTTGATCGGGGCGGTGCGCACTATTTGGGGCGTGGGCTGGCCTGCTGGCTGGTCTGGGGACTGGCCTGGGAGTTGGTCTGGGGATTGGGCCAGCTGATCCAGCGGCTTTTGCTGCATGGCTTTTTGCTGCATAGAGGCTCCTCAACTTATTCCAAAATTCTAGTCACCTGGCCTGGTCACTTGGTCCCTGGGCAGGAGTCAACCAAACAAGCCAAAGGGTGAGACAGGGCCAGCCAATCAGGCAATCAGCCCATCCGTCAGGACTGTCAGGACTGTCAGGACTGTCAGGACTCACAGGATATCGCCGGGCTCAGCCGAATATCCCTGGGCTCAGATCTGTAAAATCCCTTCTGGCTTCACCGAGAGAATGGCCCGGCGCTGTAGTCCTTCCTGGCGTAGAACCTCGTTGGCTGCCAGCAGGCCGCTGCTCACCGCTCGCTCCATCAGACCACAGGGGAACGGCATCTTCACCCAATCGCCCGCAAACATCAGGTTAGAAATTTCCGTGTCGGTGGCCGGACGGCTGGCATAGCTGTTGGGTGGATAGCCCGAGAAGTTTTTCTGGTTGACAAGCTCCCGGTGTAGCAGGGTGGCTGTTTGCAGGGCCGGAACGATTTCATACAGCTCCTGCTCAAAGGTGGCCAGCAGCGCTTCCTGGGTGGGAAACTCCTTCTCCTTGTAGCAGTAGGCGTGCAGTTCTACGACGCTGCCGCCCGTGCGGACCGCCCAGTCCACAAACTGATCCTGGATGCGGTGGTAGAGGGTGATGCTGTCTGTGAGCCGGTAGCCCGACAGAGAGGTGAAGTTGCTGTGGGGCCAGTCAAAGTCGCGGTCGAACCAGAACCGACAGACGGCAAACGGGTCAGCAATCGCCAGCGATTCGATTTGGCCCTGGAGCGAGGCTGGCGCGGTGGTCATGCGGCTAAATAATTGCTGCACGCCCGGCACATCGGTGGCAAACACATAGTAGTCAGCCTGAAGAACTTGAGCCGGAGGCGCTTCGGCGATTCCGGCCAGCTGTATCCGATCGCCCTGCCGGTCTACCACCTGGAACTGGGCCAGATCCCGCTCTGCCGGAGCCCGCACCACCCGACCTTCCCGGTCAAACACCGCACCGTGACAGGGACAGTGGAATTGACCATCGGCCTGGGGCTGTACCGTGCAGCCCTGGTGGGTGCAGGTGAGCGAAATCGCCCGGTCGCCCTGGATGGCATACATCTGGTCGCCCGCCCCGTAGTAGGCTGGTCCGGCTGCCTGCTGGGATTGCTGGGATGCTTGCTGGGATGCTTGCTGGGATACTGGCTGGGCCACCTGTTGAGTGAACAGCGGATTTTGGGCCACCCAGAACGGCACAGAGCTGCTGGCTGAGCCAACTTCGTAGCTGAGCGACCGGATCTGGCCGTCGGCACAGTCGATCTGCCGCACCGCCGCGCTGGTAACAATCTGGCCGCCCTTGGCCAAAATCGCCTGCTTGATCGGTTCCACCAGCGAGGTGCCCATGTCCTGCTTGGTGCCGTTGAAGGCCAGCCCTTCCGGGTTGCCGAAAAAGTAGAAATGGAAGAACTGCATCAGCTCCGCCGCGCTCATCAGGTCGGGGGCGTTGAGGCTGGATTTGGCGAAGGGCAGAAAGTAAAGGTCGTAGAGGCCCTGGGGAAAATCTTCGGCTACCCAATCAGCCACCGAGAGATGATCCAGGGTTTGATAGCTCTTGGCGCTGTTGAAGCCGGTAATCGCTCGAAACACCTGCCAGTGCTTGGGATGGGTCAGGTTGATGCCCCACTGGAGCCGGTTGGGTGAAGCAATCGCCAGATCGACAATGTTCCAGGGAAAGGCCGAATGGCTGGGTCGGAAGACCTCGGGCTGGTAGTGTTGCCGAAACACGACGGCGTAGGACTTGAGATCGACAAAGTTCTGCTCGGCCTGAAGTTCTGAAACCAGGCTTTTCAGGTTGTAATACTGGGGGAAAAAGCCGTGGAAGCCGTGCTCCATCTGAAACTGGTCTGAGCCGACTTGGATGGTCCAGCTGGCAATTTTGCCGCCGAGTTGGGGCGAGCGTTCGAGCAGCGTCACCTGAAACCCACGCTGGCTAAGCTCATAAGCGGCTGCTAGTCCGGCCAGACCACCGCCCACAACCACTGCGCTTTTGGGGGTTGTGAGACGAGTGGGGAGGGCCAGCTGGTCAAATTGGTGAACGGTGGGCTGGGGTTTGGTGAAGCGGGAATAGCCCAGGAGCCCCGCTGTAGCGCCTACACCCAGAAATTTCAGCAGGGTACGACGAGAAACTGGCAGTGATGCAGCAGCCGAGGGCGATGCAGCAGCCGAAGGCGATGCTGGCAACAAATTGTCTTGACTCACGCGGATGCGAACTCCTCACAGTGAACGGTGGTAAACTTTGCTGGTTCTAGACTGGTTTATAGGGAACCGGGGATTGGCAGGGGCTGGGAAGAGTTTAAACCGGCAGCCGCTGCAAATTTCCAGGAGCGCTATAGACTTCTAAGGCAGCTTGTACGAATAAGTTGATCACCTGGATCGGTCTACTGGCTTGAACAAGGGGCTTAAGCCCCTTGCCTGCTCAGGTTATTTTTACAAGACTCCTAAGCATTACTCAATATTAAGGATTGCTCAATAAAAAATATCCCGGCGATTTCCACAGCATTTCTTCCACTTCAAGATCTCTTTCAAGATCTCTGTAATTTCAGCCCTTCGCCACCAGCTGCCCATGAAATATTGGTACGAAACCCTAGCAGTCGCCCAACGCATTTTGACGGAGCTTCTGAGACGCCGCCGCAGCCTGATCTTCTGGAGCATCTTTCCGGTGTCGGTGCTGCTGCTGAATGGCTACATTTTAGCCGGACGGGCCAACCTGCCAATGGATCAGGCGATGGAGCGGGCGGCTCCGGCTTCCCTGGTGGGGGCAGCTCTGTTCTTCAGCTGTCTGGGCGGCACGGTGGCCACGGTGGTGTCGGAACGGGAGCAGCTCACCCTGAAGCGGCTGTTTGTCTCGCCCCTCAGCGGCACCTCCTATTTTTTGGGTATCTTCCTGGCCCACTGCTGTATCGGCATCGGCCAAACGCTGCTGGTCTATACCCTGGCTGCCTTCTGGGGAGCCCAGTTTAACGGGGCGATCTGGCTGGGCGGGCTGATTCTGCTGCTCAGCATTGTCGCCTATGTCGGCGTAGGATTTGTTCTGGGCACTCAGCTGGCCAAACGCACCGAAGATGTCAACTCGCTGGTGGCGGCCTTTGGCGTACCGCTGCTGATCCTGGGCGGTGCCTTTTTGCCCAGCTCTCTCTTTCCCCAGGCCCTGCTCGATCTGGCCCAGTTCAACCCGATCTACCACATGAACGAGGCGCTGGTGCAGGTCTGGGCCGGGGGCGAAGGCTGGAGCGATATTGCTTCTCATCTCCAGTTCCTCGGGGTTTTTGCGGCGGTGATGGTGTTTGCGGGCTGGCTCTCCTACCGCAGGATGCTGCAAGCCGAGCGGCGGCTATAGCGTTCCTAGCTTTTTCTGGCCCTGGCTTTTCCTAGATATACCCGACCGCGATCCGACCTGTGCTACCCTGCAAAACGTGGCATTACAGGGATTTAAACCTGGCCTCCACTTTTCAACCTGCCGCTGTTGCTAGCGGTGCCCCATTCCTGCTCCTGAGCTGTTCTATCCGTGCTGCAAATCAACCACCTGTGTAAGTCCTACGGCCAGCGCCAAGTCCTGCGCGACCTGTCGTTTCAGATTGGGGCGGGCGAGGTCTACGGGCTGCTGGGGGCGAATGGCGCTGGCAAAACCACGACGATCAATATCATCTGCAACCTGCTGCGGGCCGACGGCGGCGAGGTGTTGGTCAACGGCCAGCCCGCGTCGGAGCAGACCAAGCCCCTGATTGGAATTGCGCCCCAGCAAAACCTGCTCTATGGCCTGTTGAGCTGTGAGGAGAATCTCCAGTTTTTTGGCCGCATCTATGGCCTGCGGGGAGCGGTGCTGCGCCAGCGGGTGCAGGCTTGTCTGGAGGCCGTCAACCTGGCCGATCGTGCTAAAACGCCGGTTGAACAATTGAGCGGCGGCATGCAGCGGCGGATGAACGTGGCAACCGCTCTGGTGCATCAGCCCAAGCTGGTGATTTTGGACGAACCCACGACCGGGCTGGATATTGAGGCGCGCTACGAAATTTGGGAGCTAATTCGCCAGCTCCAGGCCCAGGGAATCACGGTGCTGTTGACCACACACCTACTGGACGAGGCGGAGCGGCTGTCGTCCCGGATTGGCATTCTCAAGCAGGGCAGCATTGTCGCCCAGGGCAGTCTCGCCGAGCTGCAGCAGCGGATTCCGGCTGAAGAAATTGTGCTGATTCACACGCCCGTCCCTGAGCAGGCAATCGAGCGCGGGCTGGCCTGCGGGTTCACGCCCCGCTCCTACGGCGGCGATCTGGCCTTCTGGCTGCCCGAAGCCCTGGAGCTGAAGGAGATTTTGAGCCGGTTTGAAGGGATTCCACTCGACTCGCTGGCGCGTCAGCCCGTGCGGCTGGAGCATATCTACCTGGAGGTCACGCAAGACCGACCACAAGATCCGTCACAAGAGGCAATGCAAGACCTGGCTCAAACCCTGCCACAAGATCTAATGCCACAAGACCTAATGCCACAAGATGTAATACAGACTGAGACTCAGCTCTAGCCCTCCTCTAACCTTCAACCCCCAGCCTTCAGCCGCTGGTTCCCGTTCGAGTGGGTTGGGGAGTCTGCCCCTGGCCGGTGCCCGGTGTTGGGGTTAGGGCCGGTCGCTGCTCGCAGACATAGCGGATCACGGCTTCGGCGCTGTCGCCCACGGTGGGTTGCACCACCCCGCCCGTTTCTTCGTAGTTGATCCGGCGAATCACCTCGCGGTTTTGATTAAACAGCACCAGCCGCTGCATTCGGCTTTCCCCAGATTCGCAGGCCACCGAGCGGTAGATCATCATGCCGTAAACCGGCTGACTGCTGTTTAACTCGGAGCGCCCGCCCGACTGGCGCATATCGCGGTATTCCCAGTAGCGCACCTCATCCTGGTTGCGCTGGATGGAGTTTTGATCGACCAGGGTGCGATCCCCGGCGGCGTTGACGGTGACTTCGACCCAGGATTCGGCAGCCCGAGCGGCCAAAGGCAGGGTCAGTAAACTCGTACAGACGATTAGATTCAGGATTTTCATACCCAGTTGTGCTACAAGCATAGCCATGTTCTGCCCCTATTTTCTCACAGCCCTTCCGCTCTGCTGAGCTTCAGCTCATCAGCCCTCGAAGCCGTGGGTTTAAGACCCAGTAATAGGCCCGGCTCGATAGACTAGAACATAGGCTCCGGGCTCCGGCAGGCTCTCGCCCGACTGAACTCGTCTGGAGGACTGCTAGGGTCTGAGTGCCTTTGAGCCCTCTTCTCATCCTAGCGACGGTTTTTCATGATTCGCATCCACGCGCCGGAACTGCCCCAAACCCACTGGCTCAATAGCGCTCCCCTCTCCCTGGCCGAACTGCGCGGGCAAATTGTGCTGCTCGATTTCTGGTCCTACTGCTGTATCAACTGTCTGCATGTTCTACCCGACCTCAAGTACCTGGAGCAGAAGTATCGCGGTCAGCTGGTCGTGATTGGCGTCCATTCCGCCAAATTTCCCAACGAGCAGGCCGTGGAGAATGTCCAGCAGGCGGCGCTGCGCCATGCTATTACCCACCCGATCCTGGTCGATAGCGATTTGCAGGTTTGGCAGCAGTATGCCATCAAGGCTTGGCCCACGTTTGTGCTGATCGACCCCCAGGGCTACATCGTTTTTCAGGCGGTGGGGGAAGGCAAGTGCCAGGTTCTCGACCAGGAGATCGCCCGATTAATCGCCGATTTCAGGCCCCGGCCCCAGCCTGTCCCGATTGCTTCGCTGCCTGCTTCCGGACAGCTACTGGCCTTTCCGGGTAAGGTTCTGGCCGACTCGACGGCGGATCGTCTCTTTATTGCCGACACTGGCCACCATCGCATTGTGGTTGCTTCCCTCGACGGCGAAGTGCAGCAGATTGTAGGAGGGCCAGCGGGCCTGTGGGATGGTGATTTTGCCGAAGTGGAATTTGACTCGCCCCAGGGCATGGCCTTTGATCCCGAGCGCCAGTGGCTATACATTGCCGACACGGGCAACCACATGCTGCGCCAGCTTGACCTGACCCAAAAAACCGTAGAGACAATTGCTGGGATTGGCCAACAAAGCCAGAACATTCACCCCCACGGCGGCGATGCTCGAGAAGTTGCCCTCAACTCGCCCTGGGATTTGATCAAATTTCGCCATTTCATCCTGGTGGCCATGGCTGGTTCACACCAAATCTGGGGTCTAGATCTGCGCAGCGGCCAGATCGGCACTTTTGTTGGGACCGGCGCAGAAGGCTGTTGGGACGGTGGCCCTGAGGTGGCGGCCTTTGCCCAGCCCAGCGGTCTGGCTACAGATGAAAGAGAGCTGTTTGTAGCCGACAGCGAAAGCAGTACGATCCGGGCAGTTGAGCTAGACAATCAGCCCCAGGTTCGGCTGGTCTGCGGCAGCGGCGACCTGTTTAGCTATGGCGACCAGGACGGCAGCGGTGAGGCGGCGCGGCTCCAGCACTGTATGGGTCTGGCCTATGGCGCGGGCTATCTCTGGGTGGCCGATACCTACAACCACAAAATTAAGCGGGTTGACCCGCAGACCGGCCTCTGTGAAACGCTGCTAGGCGACGGGGTCCCCAGGTTGCGGGACGGCGTTGGTCTGGAAGCCAGCTTCTATGAACCGTCGGGCCTGAGCGTTACTGGCACCCAGCTCTATGTCGCTGATACCAACAACCACGCTATTCGCCGGGTAGATCTCAATACCCTGGCGGTGACGACACTCGATTTATGGCTGTCTGACCCGGCGCTGGCCCAGTCGCCAGCGCTATCCGATCTGCCCTAGGGCGCGCCCTCCCCGAGGGATGAGTCACAACCCCTAGCAAGCCCAAACTGCTTAACAGCCGGCCTGGAAAACTAGCCCTCGCCAGAAAAGGTTTTGGAGCTGGCGGTGGAAAACAGGCCGAACAGGGGACCCAGAATTGCCCCAACGATAAAGCCGCCTGCATGGGCCCAGTAGGCAATTCCGCCGCTCTCCATACCGATATTGGCGGGTGCACCCAGGCTCGCCAGACCGTAGAAAGCCTGCTGCACAAACCAAATTCCTAGAAAGACGATCGCCGGAATCCGCAGGGGAAACAGCAGCACAAATAGCGGCACTACGGCCAGAATTCGCACTCTGGGGAACCGCATGATGTAGGCCCCCAGAACGCCCGCAATCGCACCGCTGGCACCCAGGGAGGGGACGGTCGAGTCTGCGGCAAAAACGTATTGGGCCAGTCCGGCAAAAATACCGCAGAGCAGATAGAAAATCAGAAACCGCAGGTGGCCCATCTCATCTTCGACGTTGTTGCCGAAGATCCAGAGGTAGAGCATGTTGCCGCCCAGGTGCAGCAGACCGCCGTGGAGGAACTGGGAGGTGATCAGGGTCAGAGCTTCGCCTCCTGCCGAATAGGCCGGATTGCCCGCCAGACTGGCCGTAAGTTCGCCCGGCACAATTGCCCAGGTATCGAAGAACGACTCTAGCCTCGGCCCCATCAGGCTGGCTTCGTAGAGGAATACCAAAACGTTGATGATAATCAGCCCGTAGGTGACATAGGCAGTGGATCGGGTTGGGTTGTCGTCGCGAATTGGAACCACAGGCGATGCCCTCAAATCTGAATAAAAAGATTGTAAGAGGAGATTAAGCCATTCGTTTGAATTTCTGTGCCTAACTTCAGGCAGATTTCAGCCAATCTGCCAGTCACATCCTCCCAGAGTTCCGCGCTTGGATCAGGGGCCGACTTGCTACCAGTCGCCATCCTGCTGGCTGACATGGCGGGCGATCACAATGGCTTCTTCGGGCGTGAATCGAATCAGATTCCCCGGTTCCCAAGGTTCGACATAGGTACGCAGGAAAATCCCATCGCAGGTGAAGCTGTAGGTCTGCTGTACGCGCCACTGGGGAATACCGCGATAGCGATAGTGGGCCAAGGTGAGCACCGCCAATTCCAGCGAGGTATCGAGGGGCAGCTCGCCCTGAACTGGCAGAAAGTTCTCTAGGCCAGTCAATCCTTTGGCTTCGCGACGGCGCTGCTCCTTGAGCTGATGCAGCAGGGCTTCTAGACTGTTAGCTTCACCCATAATTATCCTTGCTCAGATAAATTAATACATTAGTACTATTAACTATACCAGAGCAGTGCCAAAGTCGAGCCTTTTTATTGGTAAATTGTCGTCGCCTCTGAGCCGAAATGTCCTCGGCTCTCCGTCTTACAGCGTTTTTCACTCAGGTGAGCTATGGGGGGTGTGGGGGCTGCGCCTGCACGCAGGGGTTCCCCGTCTTAGACCAATCCTTCGGTGGCTATAAAACAAAAAATAGGGCAGGGACAAACCGGCTTGCTGGTCGAACCCCTACCCTGTCTAAGTTTTAATGCTTTATGTTCAGACTCCAGGCCCTAGTCTTCACTAACCAATCAGGTGAGCGATCAATATAATCACGCTAGCTGAATAATCACGCTAGCTGATTACCTGGACCCGTCTAAATCGCTAGTTTATCTAGCTCAGCCTAGCTGGCTTAGCCTACTGGACAACAACCTTACCGGCCATGCCTGCGCCCCGGTGGGGAGAGCAGTAGTAGTCGTAGGTGCCAGCAGTATCGAAGGTGACTTCATAAGCTTCGCTGGGCGAAAACATCAGCTGGTCGTGAGACTTATTTGCTGCGCCGCCTTCGAACATAATGTTGTGGGGAGGGAGCTTGTTGTTCACCCACTTCACGGTGTCGCCTGCCTTGATCGTCACGGTCGAAGGCTCGAAAGCCAGCATACCGTTGTCTGCACCCATTTTGACGGTATAGGTTTCAGCCGCTGCCGGGGACGCTGCTACAAAAAAGCTGCCCGCGACCAGTACAACCGCACAAAGAGCCAGACTTAAACTCCGCAAAAGAGAAGAAATTCGTTTCATTGGGGGAAAACCTCGGAATTTAAGTTAAATTCATTCTCACTAAAATTTTATCTTGAATGGGGGCCATTCCAGGAGCTTAGAAGGTAGTATTTCCCCATCCAGGCGCTTTCTCAGCCGAGCGCAAAATGAACGCTGCCACCTCAGCCGCCTCTCGATCGGACAGCCAGCTTTCAGGCACTTCCCGACAGGAATAGGTGGCTTCCGTGCCGTCGTAGGTTATGGGCTGCCGCAAGAACGCGACCAAACTCAGGAGGTTATCTCGCGCAGGCTGGGCGTTGTGCAGCGCCTCCAGCGATAGAGATACGGTTGGGTCGGGCAGCGTCGAACCGCCTACATGGCAGTTTTTGCAGTTATTTTCAAAAAACTGTTTCCCTGCCGAAAGTTCTGCCGCCGAAAACAGCTGGGTTTGCCCCTGGCCGTCTAGGGCAATTGGTACGGGCTCCCGTACGCCTAAATAGCGGCGAACATATTGATCTTCGGCCCAGGCAGCTGGCGTCGCGGCAAGCCAGCCCAGCCACAGAGCCAAGAGCAGGGCCACAACGCGCCAGCCAAACCGGGGCAAAAACATCATAGATATCACCGCAATCCCTCTGACTGACAGAATGTGACTGACAGAATGACTGCCAGAGTCTCAACTAACAGAGGCTTAGTACTAACAGAGGCTTAGTTAAGAGGGGCTTAGTAGTAGATCTTGCCGCCGCCCCATTTGACGCCCACAACCTTGGGCTGGAGCAAGATATGGCCAGCGATTGCCACCAGATCATCTTCAGTCAGGTTGCGCATCTTGGGGAAAATATCCGTGCTCTGGGTGCTGGGATGCAGTTCCGCAATCGAATCTGCACCGTCAAATGTGGTGGGGTTGTGCATGTAGTCCACTAGCGCTTCCAGGTTGTCGCGACGGGGCGAGGCCAGAGCTAGGGTTTCGGGGTCGAGTCCCACGTTGGGGTCGGTTTTAGTGATGCCACCCACATGGCACTGCCCGCAGGCGTAGTTAAACAGGCGCTTTCCTTCAGTTACTTGCTCAAGGCTGAGGGTGACAGAATCGCCCTGCTCGTTGAGCTGAACTGTTCTGATAGCTGCATCCAGCTCCGCAGCCGTTGCGCTTCCTATAAAAAGTTGAAAGGCAAAGAAGAGGGTGACTGCAAGCAGCCAGAGGGATTTCTTAAACATGGTTCTCCTTGAAAGCGTCCTCAGTGATCGAGATGACATGAGTTCAACACAGCGAGACTCAACCCATCAATAGGCGGACGGCGAAAGGAGGAGGCTGAGCGTAATAGACGCAATTCGGCTGTACTACACTCCAATAGACTGGATCTCATGACGAACTGTAACCCATGACGGATGTTACCCCATGAGGACGAAGTCAACCGGTATCCAAAACCTGGTCAAGCAAACGCTGAGGAGGCTTACAGGTGGCGCGCAGGTAGCGTGGTTCAGCTCACGGCCTAAACCTGGATCGCGACGCACCGTTAAAGGCACCATCGGATGCATCGGCAAACATGTTGCCCAGCCGAGACTGCGCAACGGCCTAGCCTGCATTCGCACCATTTCGGCACTGTTCCGGCATTCCCTATCCTTTCCCGATCAACCATCGGTTGACTGAGATTGAGCTTACTCATTCAATATCATGCCACTGAATGGCCGCTTTCCATAATTGGAATTTAGAACAGGAATTGCTGCCTCGGTTTAGTCAAACCCGGCTACTCAGTTGCAGCGTTTGCTTCGCGGCAGCAGCGCTTACACAGGGATGGCAGCCGGTTTGGGGCCGATTGAAGCTAAACTGGCTGTTCAGCGCCAGCCGAGGATTGGAGTCTGGGGGAAAAGATGAAATGGGGGACTACAGAGGGCACTCTGTTGGCAGCGCAGCAGCCCCTCTCTCCGACAAATGGTTGCGCCGACCGACTTAGCGATAGTTGGTGAACTGCAAATCGACCGGGTAATCTTCCTGCTTCAACCGCTGGATGACGCTCTGTAAATCGTCCTTAGCTTTGGCCGAAACCCGAACAGCATCGCCCTGGATCGAGGCCTGCACTTTCTTAAACTCGTCTCGAATCAGTTTAGAAATCTGTTTGGCAATCTCGCTGCTGATTCCCTTTTGCAGCTTGACCTCCTGCCGCACCCGACTGCCGCTGGCCGACTCGATCTTGCCGTAGTCAAAGATCTTCAGAGACAGGTTGCGCTTGGCCGCCTTGGTTTGCAGAATCGTATGCACGGCCTGTAGCGTGAACTCACTGTCGGTGTTGATCGTGATCAGCTCATCTCCCAATTCCACCGTGGTTTTCGTGTCCTTCAGGTCATAGCGGGTGCCAATCTCCCGTACGGTCTGATCAATTGCGTTGACCAGCTCTTGCCGGTCAAAATCGCTCACGACGTCAAATGAATAGGTTGAAGCCATACTGCTATGGGATATAAAAAAGTTTCACAAAAGCGCTAGATTGCCCTATCGGTAGCCGTCTGGGTTAGCGATAGATGGGCTGCCCTTGATCATAACTAAACCCGGTTCAAACGCTGCGAGTTGACCAAGCATTTGTCTGATCTAGTGCTATTGGCCCTGCGCTTGCCAGCCCTGCTCTCGACCCGACTCGTGCGATAACGGCGCTTAACCCAAATCATTGATCAACTCATCTGGGTCAATTCATCTGGGGGGCAACTCATTTGGGTCAACTCACCTGGGCCAGACTGGCTCCCATCAGCACCGCGATCCCGACTGAACCAACGCCAAACATCAGCGAACGCAGCAGCGGCACGTCCAGGATATAAAACACCGGGTAAAGCGCTCGTGCCGCCACGTAGGCTAAAGCTGCCCAGCGCACCTGAGCCGAATCGACCTGGGTGACGTAGGCCATCAGAGCTGCTGCCGCAAACAGCATAAAAGACTCAAAGGCATTCTCGTGGGCCCAGCTGGCCCGCTGAGCATAGGCTGGCAGCTTGTCAAACAGCGCCCGGGGGGCCGAGGTGTCATATCCGGCCTGGAGGCGTCCGTATCCGACCACGAGAAACGGCAGATAGATCAACACAGCGGCTGCCACGATACAGTACAGCAGCAGGGCTGGGGTCGAGAGCTGCATGAATAACATGACACAAATTCCGAGCTGAGGGATGGGCA
>JBJTUI010000204.1:0-3980 GCA_046080625.1 Elainella sp.
CGGCAACCATGCTGCTCAATCTGAATCGCGAATCGACCGGGCCAGTAGCTTACTGCCTCGACCGAAACCCTCGGCTGATTCACCTCTGGCCAAAAAGCAAGCTGCCCCGATCTTCGACTAGATTGGGGGTGGGGTTCTAGATGAGTCTTGGCATGAGACTGTTGAATCTCGTAATGAGATTGATTACAATCGGGGTAGTTGACTGATAAAATTTGCTCCATCTAATTGACTCCTTTGGTTGATTAGGGCCGCCCCGTGAACCTGTCCGCCAAGACTTGGGTTCACGGGGTTTGAACTTTTAAGCTGCTGCGTTGCGCTGACCTGCCAGATACTGCTGGACGGCCCGCCGCTCACGTCGATCGAGAAACCCGCCCGCAGCCTGTCGCTTCAGCAGGGCTTCGGCCTTTGTTTCAGAGCGGTTCCGGTAGCGGGCAGCGCGGGCCTCAGTGATTGATCGAGGAAGAAGTTTGACCACGGTTCGAAGAATTTAGAGAGTAAAAAATATATAACTCGGAAATACCGCCCCTGAGATTTTGCAGAATAAAATCTTTTTTTGTAACGAACTCGTTACAATTACTTGAGTTTTGGAGGGCGTCCGGTTTTCTGTGTGATTAGTTTGCCGCTGGGGCTGAGTCTGGCGACCTGCAAAGTTTTGGAGCGTTGGATCAGTCGTTGGTACTGGCGGATTTCTCGTAGTTTTGCCCTGAGGGTGACTTCAAACTCAAAGTTTGCCCGACTGGCCAAAGTAGCCACAGCCAGCAGCCGCCCAATGTGGCCGAGCTGCCCGCCGAAGCGTTTTCGATATTCCGCCTCGCTTAGAAGTTGACCTGGGTCCAACTCTGTTCTTAGCTCAAGAAACCTGCAAGCGTTGACCAAATTTTTATAGGTCTGCGTTTTACTTGCAAACTTCGGATCGCCTAATAGACCATTACGCTCTAGGAGTGATTCAAGCTGCTGGATCTCGCAGCAGTACCAGAGGTGAAATCGGCCTGTATAGCCTGATTGCAGCGTTCCCGTAGGATCTGAATCGTATGCACCCTGAGCAATTTCCAAGATCGCTAAGCTCTGCTTGGCCAAAATACTTGCCATTGCAGTAGACTCCCGCTGGAGCAGTGCGGGTATTTGGTTGCTGTCGTCCTGCAAAGACCGCCGAATCCAGCCAACTTTAGCTTGCTGCTGGGCTTCGACTTTATCCCAAAGCCGCTGCCAGTCGCCGCCATTCCCGTACGGAAAAATACCTCGCTGCAAAGCAATCTGCTCCGGAGCGTTCGCAAGTTGAGGTAGATAAGAATCGAGCGAATCCAACGCTTCTTTCACGGCTGCCCCTTACCCACTTCAAACGAGTCAAGATACTTTTCGACGAGCTGCCGCACCACGGTGGCAGGCTTCAGGCCGCGCTGTTTGGCCACCAGCCGCAACCGAATTGAGTCGAGTGGATCAAGTCGATAACCTTCAAAGTTTTTGACCTTCGATTGAGACGTTCTCATCAACTTCCTCCTGTAGTTAAACTTGCAAGCTTCTCAAAAAAGCCCTTTGGGCGAATAGTACGTTTGTCTTGGCTTTGCATTCTAGCGGATCTGTTTGTTGGCGACTACGTTTTGAAAATCTTTTTTGAACGTTGGCGATATTTAAGCGTAATTTGGGGGCACTTTGCCCACATAGAACATCGGTCTATGCTGCCATCGTCGAAGCTCGCAGGCGCTCGATCAGCTCTGCTTTGGTCATGTTGCTGTAGCCCCTGATCTTGGCCGAGCTGGCCAACTTCTTCAGCTCACGAATGCTCAGACTATGCAGCGCTGGGTGACGATTCGGGCGACGGAAAGGAACCACGTTATCAACGAACTTGGGACGATTCAGGAACGCTTCGACAATCGCCGCATCCTCTGGGTTGGCATCGCAGCAGAAAACACCCTCGACGTGGGACAGCTCGACAACTGCCTCGACGTGGGCAGGCTGGCCGACTGGAAGAACCGAACGACGACCCAGACCCGCAACGAACATCACAGCAAAGTAGGCAATGCTGCAAACCGTAACGGACTCAATCACAAAATCGATAGACATAGTTGAAAACTCCAAAGATTTGAGAATGTGTAGGACTGAAACCAACCGATTAGACGCTGCGGTTGCATTTCAATAATCAGAGAATAGCATCCTCTAAAATATCCTGTCAATAGTCTTTTGTACTATCAATAAGATATTTTATTGATTCAATATTTTGTACCTTACCTATTGCAGATAGGGCAAAACATTGGTGAGTTTTTCTGTCTTTTAAGTTGCCGTTCTAAGCTGCGGTCGCCTGACCAGACTTCAGCCAGAGTGAAGCTGATCCCACGTTCGCGGGCCACTTCGCAGAACCGTGAACCCTTGCCGCGTCGGTGTTGCCGGATGCGGGTATCCAGGTCATCTGTCCAGCCGAGGTAATGGCGCGTTGGCCTGGTCGGGTTGATGCGTTCGCTGAAGTGGAGTAGGTAGACTGTCATGCCCTCACCTCCTAAAACGTCAGCGCATCATCAACCGGCTGGGGCTGGAGGGCGAACTCATCCAGCATCCGTTGCTGGTCACGAATCACTTGCCCCAAACCACGGCAGTAGCCGCGTAGATAGGCCATGGAAGGATGCTCAGGCATCGGGACGCCTGCAATAGCGTCGCTAGCCCCATCCGCTTCAGCGTCCTGTTCCATGCGGGTAAGGTCGGGGTCAGGCTCAAAAAGCTTTCTATCGAGAAAAAGGTGTGTCATGATCTGGATATCCTTTAACGTGTGGTCGGGTAGGCCGAAGCATCGCTTCGCTCCGGCCCCATTTTTTTGGTTGGGTTGGGCGGACTTGCACCGCCCTGGATTCTCTCGCCTTGCGGCCCTGGTTGTCTCAGGGGTCTACACTCTCGGGTTGATGGGGAACCCAGGTCCCTTGCGCCCGAAAGCCAAGCCTTTTACCCTCGTGCTCAGGAGGCGTACCGCACCTGCTTTCAGTCCTACAGGTGGGGGGCAGTTTTCGGAGTTGCCCCAGCTCCCAGGATTAGAAGTCGGGATAGCGGCTGTGGAAGTAATCAGCTATCTCGTCTGCCTCAGTAGCGCAAGCATCGTAGTAAGCGGCTTCATCCAGTGAAACCGCCGTGCTTATTTGCTCCAGCAGTGCATCAATCAGAATCAAAGTTGCAGCCATGCTCGACATCCTCTAGCGTGTGGTTGGTTGAGTCGGTCGGGTTCGCTTGGCTGCTGTTCAGCGGCTAGCGAGTTTCCAGCAGTGACCGCTCACTGCATCCCCCAAACTCTCTCGTCTCTCCCTCCCCTAGGTAGGCTCTGGGCCGGTTTAGTTGCCGGGGCGGCGGCCCGGTGGGTGTCTCTCACCCATGACTAAATACTAACCGGTTAGCAGTTATACTGTCAACCGGTTAGTGCTATTCGGTTAGTAATTTGTGTCACACTGGCTGTCACAGCGCATGAAAAAACCGCCCCGATCGGAGCGGCATGATAGAGCGTGCTACTGGTCTAGTTAGCCATCGATTCCTGCGCTGCGCTGTACAGGTCGTTAATGCTGCACTTGTACAGCTCGCAGAGAGCAACGAACTGGTCAAGCCGAAGCTTAGGAAGCGTCCTACCTTGCTCCCAGTTCCGAACGGTCGAAACCGCGATATCTAGCCGAGTGGCCACGTCTTCAGCCCTCAGCCCTGAGTTTTGCCTGAGCTGCTTCATATCCATTTCCAAAATCTACCATCACGTTAGCACTAACCCGGTAGGACTTGTGTACCAGTGTGACAGTCGGTGTGACAGAAATCGCTAAACGGTTAGTGCTAACCGGTTGACATAATAGGTACTAACCGGTTAGTATTATTTACATAAGGGCAAAGGAAACAACCGAGCCTGAACCACACGCTAGAGGATTCAATCATGACCTTCACAGTAGACAGCAAAGCAATCACGCTCGACCCCGATGAAATTGACCTGTTTCAGTCTGATGTTTCAGATTTCGCCAACGATGTTG
>JBJTUI010000205.1:0-3634 GCA_046080625.1 Elainella sp.
GCGCATCCACAGGTCGCCCGTGGCAAACAGGTTGGCCATGTCGGTGCTGCCGATGCCGGTCGAAAAGCAGCCAAACGCGCCGTAGGTGCAGCTGTGGGAATCGGTGCCGACAATCACCATGCCGGGATGGACAAACCCCTGCTCCGGCAGCAGCACATGGCAAATCCCCGCCGCGTCGCCCGGTGACACCACATCCAGCAAATGGCAGCCCTGCTCTTGGGCAAACCGCACCATCTGCTGATGCATCGTCACGGCCCTGGAGTCGGGGCGAATCTCGTTGATCTGAATAAAATGATCGGCCACCAGCACCAGCCGCCGGGCGTTCCACAGCCGCGCCTCGCGGCCAAACTGCTGGTAGAACAGCTCTCCCACTGGCCCGGCAATTGCGTCGTGGGACAGGGCCAGATCGGCCTGCACAAACACCACTTCGCCCGGCTGCACGGCTACCCGACCCGCCGCCCGAGCCAGCAGCTTTTCGGCCATCGTCATTGGGCGCGGGCTGGTCTGGCCTACGGGCAGGGACAATTCGCCCCGCAGTCGCCGCTGGTTAAACCCAAACAGTCCGCCTGCTGCCGTGATTGCCGCTGGCACCGGGGTATCGCGGCTGCTGGATGCGCCCAACACCACCAGGGGCAGGCCGATGTTGATGCTGTTGCGGTAGAAGATCTCGGCGAACGATTTGGCCCGCACCTCCTGAATGCCTGCTGCCTTCAGGGCCAGGGGGGCAATTTCGCGACTGGAGCCGCAGCCAAAGTTCTCGCCTGCTTCAATCACGTCGTATCCCACCAGCTTGCCCGCCCCGATCACATGCTCCAGCGCGTAGTGGCTGAGGTGGGCCGGGTCGAGGTTGGTGCCGCGCTGGGCAGGGATGATGTCGTCGGTGTTGATGTTGTCACCGAGGTGGAGAATTTTGGGGGGTACGTTCGCAAGGGGCATGGTTGGATAACTGGGATGGATAACTGGGGTAGATTATTCAAGTAAATTGCCTTCAGCTATAGCTTTATTGTTCTAGCTGGTTCAGGGTTTGCAGCAGCAGTGCTTCGGCCTCGGTTTCTGAGAGCCCTGTTAAGTCAAGTTCTGTCAGGTCGAATTCTGTCAGGTCGAGTCCTGTCAGGTCCGGGGTGGAAATGCCAGCGGGCGCAGCGGCAGTCAGCTCCAGCCGGTTCAGCAGATAGTCCGTCAGGGCAGCCAGGGTCGGGTAGTCGAACAGCAGGGTGGAAGGCAGGCGACAGCCCAGGGATTTTTGCAGCAGGTTGCGCAGTTCGACCGAGGTGAGCGAATCCATCCCCAGTTCTGACAGCCCCTGCTGGGGCTCAATCACGCCAGTGAAACCGAGAATTTTGCCCAATTGCTGGCTCAAATAGGCCGCGAGTCGCATCCGTCGTTCCACCGCTGCTGTGGCCTGAAGCTCTTGCAATATTGCAGGCTGACGGTCTTGTCCGGTTCTAGTCGGGCCGGTTTGAGGCCGATTAAGTTCAGCCGGATTAAGTTCAGCCTGACTGGGCGCAGCAAAATCCTCCAGCATGGGAATTGGAGGACTGTCCCACAGGTTCCAGTTGATTGGCAGAACGCCGATCTGCGGTTCCCCAGGAGACGCCAGCAGGAGTTCCAAGATCTCTAGCCCCTGCTCAGTTGCGATCACCCCCAGACCGGGATCGAGGGTCTGCCCCGCCGCCATGCCGATTTGCCAAGCGCCCCAGTTGAGGCTGAGGCCCGGTAGGCCCAGAGCGCGACGGTAGGAGGCCAATCCGTCCAGAAAAGCATTGGCGGCAGCATAGTTGGCCTGTCCGGCTGAGCCCAGCAGCGTGGCCGCCGAGGAAAACAGCACAAAGAAATCCAGCGGCTGCTGTTGGGTGAGCTGATGCAGATGCCAGCTGCCCTGCACCTTGGCCGCCATCGCCGTGGCAAACCGCTCCCAGGTCTGCTGGGTCAGGACCCCGTCATCCAGACAGCCTGCCGCCTGAATCACGCCCGCCAGACGGGGAAGATAGGGCTGGAGCTGGGTCAGGATCTCGGGTTGGGCCAGATCGGCCTGAATCAGGTCGAGTTTAACCCCCTGGGCTTGCAGTTGGGCCAGGGTCGCCTGGGCAGACTCGGAGGCAGCCGAGCGGCTCACCAGCACCAGATGACCTGCGCCCCGCTCCACCAGCCGTTGGGCCACTTGTAGCCCCAGGGCACCCAATCCACCCGCGATCAAATAGCTGGCATCCGGGCGGATCTGAATCCTGGGGGTTGGGGCGGGCCGAGCGGTCGCTAGATTGGAGTCACCCAGCACGACAATTTTGCCCGTCTGTTTGGCCTGCTGCATGTAGCGAAAGGCATCCGTCACCTGATCGGCAGCAAATCTGGCGTGGGAAAGCGGCTGGAGATCGGTTTGGAAGCGGGGCAATAGCTGCTGAAATAGGCTCTGAATATAGCCGGGCTGTTCCTGTGTGATCTGCATTAAATCGACGGTGTGGTAAGCGATGTCGGGCCGTCGGGCTGCCACCTGCTCCGGCGACCAGATCCCGGTTTTGCCGATCTCGACAAAGCAACCCTGGGGCCGCAGTACCTCTAGGCTGGCCGGGATCAACTCGCCCGACAGGCTATTCAACACCAGATCGACGACGCCTGTTGACCGGACTGCTTCAACCCAGTCAGGGCGGCGCGAACTGAAAATTTGCTGGATGCCCTGACTCCGCAGCCAGTCCCATTTAGCTGGTGCCGCCGTCGCGACAATTTCGGCTCCGGCCTGTCGAACTAGCTGCACTGCCGCCTGTCCCACTCCCCCCGCTGCGGCATGGATCAGCACCCGCTGGCCGGGTTGAAGCTGACCCAGCTGGATCAGACCCTGGTAGGCGGTCAGGAAAGCCGTGGGTAGGGTGGCGGCGGCGACAAAATCGAGATGGGGAGGGCAGGGGGCAACGAGGTCAGCGGCAACAGTGACAAAGCGGCTGAAGCTGCCGGGCGCAATCGCCATCACCGCATCGCCGACTTTAAACTGGCGAACCGACTCCCCCACTGCCACCACTTCCCCAGCGCATTCCAGGCCCAGCAGCCCGGCTTCACCAGGATAGAGCCCCAGCGCATTCAGCAGGTCGCGGAAGTTGAGCCCCGTCGCCCGCACCCGGATCTCGACTTCCTGGGCATCTGGAACCCGACGCGGCTGGTTGCGCCAGGTCAAATCGGCTAAACTTCCCGGCTCGGTGATTTCGAGGCGGCGGTTCTGGGGCTCTGGCCTGCCGAATTCTGGCCTATCGAATTCTGGCCTATCGAATTCTGGCTCACCTATTTGAGTTCGAGCCAGCCGCGCCACGTAGCGCTGGCCTGTGGCAAAGCCAATCTGGTTTTCCGGACTGGCTAGCCAAACTTCCCGAAACAGGGCGGCGGCGGCTCTGGCTGACTCGGTGGTCAGCTCTGCTGGATCGAGATCAAGACAGCTGGGCAAAAATTCTGGATGCTCTAGGGTGATGACGCGCCCCAGTCCCCACAGGCAGGCTTGCTCGGGCCGGGTAACGCTGCGCCCCCCAACCGCCTGGGCTCCCCCGGTCACTAGCCAGAGCCGGGGCAAATGCGGCAGCACAACGCTGGCCAGGGCTTGAATCAAATGCAGTCCGGTTTCGCAGCTCTGCCTCACGGCGTCTATCAAGGGCTG
>JBJTUI010000206.1:0-6466 GCA_046080625.1 Elainella sp.
AGGAGTCAAACTCAGTAAACGGGCAATGGCGGAGGTGGAGAAGCGATTGCAGCGCCTTCCCAATTTGCCGAAGTGGTTTATCGAAATCTCGGGCAAATCACCCTAGCTACTGGATCATTCTTTACTTGGAAGTCTCTAACGCCGATCGCCTCCAGCATGTGGTGGCCTACGCTTTTGATCGCTACCTGATGCTGGGTTTTGAGGACCTGTATGGAGACCTGTACGCCAGCGGTCAAGACCCCTTGACAGGTCGCTGGAACGAATGGTCCGACCGCGACTTCAACGACGCTATATTTGTGATTGACATCGGTAAGGCCAACGTCGATGCCCTGACCAGCGTGCCTGAACCGGCCACCACTGCCGCTTTGATCGGCTTGGGCGCAGCTGGTCTGCTGAACCTGCGTCGGCGCAACAAAGCCACCAGCTAGCGCTAGGCCAACTTTGACGCAATGCTAACTCAATAGATTGCGGCTATAGATTGCAGCTACCATCAGACTGTTTTGAACCGTGACTGTTTTAACCTGTGATTGAACGTTAACTGGACAGTCCTGTCGGGGAATTCCCACAGGGCTGTTTTTTTGCAGCGTTAAGGCCCAAGTTCTGGCTTGATTTCTTACCTGATTGTCCAGCAGGACTGATTGTCCAGCAGGGCACCTGAACTAGCGATTGGCAAAGGCGATGGCTAAACTGACAAGACCCAGGCCAATCAGGGCCAGCAATCCCTGGTTGCGCTGGAGCGACTGCCAGCCCGAAGGCCGACGCGGCAGGCTAACTACGGGCTGCAAGCGGTCGTGGTAGAGCGTACATTCCTTGGCGTAGGGGCGCTGCGGGTAGTTGCAGGTGTCGTCTTCGTGGTAGGTGCAGGTGTCGCACAGGTAGGTTTCGCCTTCGGCCCGATAGAGCGGAATTCCTGGATGCCCGTGGGCCTTGAGCGGCGTGCGGCAGTGGGGGCAGGCAATGGCCTGGGAATCAACAGCTTGGCGACAGCGAGGGCAGGTGGGCATGGCTGGGGAAGATGAATAGCAAGACTGGGTGCAAAACCCGGCAGTTTAACTCCTCCTGATCCTACCCCAAGCCCAAACGCTTCGGGGTTTCTGCCTCAAGGCCGAGTGCGTTTGCGAACCTGATAGCGGACTCCCTCAACAATTTTGTAGGTGTCACCCATGGCGGCATTGAACTGGGCTTCGGTCTGGTCGAGGTCGGCTTTGGGAATCGCCTGCCACTGTTCGAAGCTGGCCCAGTGGATTACCAGAATTACCTCCGATAGATTGTCTGGACTGATCCACACCTCTTTGTTCAAAAAACCGGGGTATTGGGACAGCATCGCCGTCCAGATCTCGTCGTCCTTCTGCACAAACTGCTCCCGCAGATCGGGCTGGACTTCAACCTTGAGCCATTCAATTTCCATTCAAGTTGTCCTCTGAATATTGCACCAGTAAAGGGCCTTGACCCAGTAAAGAGCCTTGCACCCGTAACATTTCACCAGATTTTGGCTCCGCTCCAAACACGGAGATTTTCCCCAGGAGATTTTCCCTGACAGTACGGCAGTCCGAATCTTGACCGTCCTGATTCAATCGCTAAATTTGCCACAATAAAACTGTACGCTGACAGTTGCCAGACTGTGTCTACTCTGGCTGCTCCAGGAGGCCTTAGGAAATAACTATGGATAACAATCTGCTGAAACAACTCTTGATGCTTGGAATTGGCACCACCTCGATTGTCACCGAGCGGCTGCGGGAGGTCAGCGACCAATGGGTCAGAGAGGGTAAACTCGACCCAGAACAAGCTAGTTCCTTCGTCAACGATCTGATGCAGCAGCTGAAGTCGGAGCAGACGAACTGGGAGGCTCAGGCCCAGCGTCAGATCAAAAACGTGCTGCAAGATCTGGGCGTACCGCGCCAAACCGAAATGGATGAGCTGCGGGGCCGCCTAGATCGGCTGGAGCGCCAGATGCGCGACCTGGAAAACAAGCTCTGGCGCTAGGATATTGAATTTTTCCTCCCCAAATTCTGTCATCTCTGCTTTAGCGGCCTGCTGAGGCAGTAAACTGGGGACTGGTAAAGCCGATCAACGCAACAGGAGGACAGATGCGGGAAATTCTGATTAGCTTTGGCGTCATGCTGGTCTGCGTGCTGGTGATTGTTGTGGCTCAGGTGACTGGGTCGAACTCGGAAGCCGTAGCCGCACCGCAGTCGTCCGCCCCCTCTAGCCTGACAGCGGAACCCCTGCTCGCCCAAGCATCCTCTAGCACTAGTGCCACTGACCTTATGACAGAAGCTGCTCCCGAAGAAAATATTGTCACCACGCCCTCCGGCCTCAAATATATCGACATCGTTGAGGGCACGGGCGACATGCCCAAAACTGGCCAAACCGTGCAGGTTCATTACACCGGCACCCTGGAAGATGGCCGCAAGTTTGACAGCTCGCGTGACCGCAATCAGCCGTTCGAGTTCCCAATTGGGGCTGGTCGGGTGATCAAGGGCTGGGACGAAGGCTTGAGTACCATGAAGGTTGGTGGCCAGCGCAAGCTGATTATTCCCCCTGATCTGGGCTACGGGGCGCGTGGGGCTGGCGGTGTGATTCCCCCCAACGCGACGCTGATTTTTGATGTGGAGCTGCTGGGCATTCGCTAGGCGCTTGGCATGAACCCCTATAGCTATTTAGTTGTGGCGATCCTGTCTGAAGTGATGGCTACAACTGCTTTAAAGGAGAGCGCTTCCTTCACCCGGCCTCTGCCCAGCCTGCTGGTGGTCTTGGGCTACAGCGCCTCCTTCTACTGTTTTTCGATTGCGCTCCGGTTCATCAATATTGGGGTTGCCTACGCGATCTGGAGCGGCGTCGGAATTGTGCTGGTGACGTTTTTGGGCCTGATCCTCTACCAGCAGCGGATTGATGCTGCCGGTCTGCTAGGAATCGGCCTGATCGTTGCTGGCCTGCTGGTGCTAAACCTGTGGTCGCGTAGCGCCTTGAGCTGAGCGAAACCCAGGATGGGCGAAATTAGGGCCGGTTAGGCGCAGCCAGGTTGCGAAATAGGGTAAATTGGGGCTCAAACAGCAGTTTGATCGTGCCAACCGGGCCGTTGCGGTGTTTGGTAATAATCACCTCGGAAATGCCGCGATCGGGTGTGTCGGGGTTGTAGTATTCGTCGCGGTAGAGCATCATAATCAGATCTGCGTCCTGCTCGATCGAACCACTTTCTCTCAAATCTGACATCATCGGTCGCTTGTTCGTGCGCGACTCTACCCCCCGGCTGAGCTGGGAGAGGGCGATCACCGGCACCTGCAATTCGCGGGCCAGCCCCTTCAAGGCACGGGTAACTTTTGAGAGTTCCTGCACCCGGTTGTCGCTGCCACTGCCCTCCATCAGCTGCAGGTAGTCGATCATGACCAACCCCAGCGCCCCAGACTGCTCGGCCTGGAGACGGCGACATTTAGAGCGCATTTCGGTGACTGAAATATTGGGCGTATCGTCGATAAAAATCGGCAGCTGGGACAACACGCTGATCGCATGGCCAAGCGGCTCCCATTCATTTTGGCTGACTCGACCCGAGCGCAGCCTGCCGCTTTCGACCTGGGCTTCGCTGGACAACAGCCGGTAGACCAGCTGTTCTTTCGACATCTCCAGACTGAACACAGCAATCGGCAGCTTGTGAAAGGCGGCGATGTTGCGGGCGATGTTCAAGACGAAGCTCGTTTTGCCCATCGAAGGCCGCCCCGCCGCAATGATCAAATCCGAGCGTTGGAAGCCCTGGGTCATGGCATCCAGGTCATAGAAGCCGCAGGAAATGCCGGGCAGCACCAGCCCCAGCGAGCGGCTTTCAATATCGGAAAAGGTGGTGGTGAGAATATCAGCCGTAGGGATGAGGCTCTGCTGGGGGCGAGCCTGAGTGATGCCAAAAATCTTTTGTTCCGACTGGTCGAGCACTTTCTCCAGCGGCGTGTTGGTTTCGTAGCCGAGCTGGGCCACCTCAGTCCCCACCTGGATCAGCTTGCGGCGCAGGTATTTGTCCATCACCAGCTGGGCGTACTGGTCGATGTTAACCGCGCTGATCGTGCGTTCGACCAATTCTGCCAGGCGAGTCTGTCCGCCCACCTTCTCTAGCAAACCCTGGTCTTGGAGCCAGGTGGTGACGCTCATCAGATCCGTGGGGCGACCGGCAGCATGGAGAGCAATCGCGGCCCGGTAGACTTCTTGGTGCAGGCTGATGTAGAACGCTTCAGGCCGCAGAGTTTCGATCACCCGGCCAATCGCCTCCGGGTCGAGCAGGATACCGCCGAGAATAGCTTCCTCTGCGTCGATGTTTTGCGGGGGAAGACGGTCGCTATAGCCTTGAAAGCTGAGTTCTTGAACCATAATCGGCGGGAGACAAGGGATGGGGCGTTTTGCTGTCTTCAGTGAAAATTGCCTTCCAGAGTTTGTTTGGGCAACCGCACGGAAAAGACAACCCAATTTAGTGCAGTTGTACTGCATATTCCTGGGTGCTGTGTATTGTAGCTCGTCTCCCGCCTGTCTAAACGGGGCTTGTCGAATTTTTAGCGAATGTGGCTTTCGATTTAGCAAAATGTAATTGCTCAACCAGGTTGACCTGAGCCCGGCTTTAGCAGAAGATGGTAAGCCTTTGCCATGAAAGAACTGCTGCCGCTTGATGGACTGAGCCACTCAGAAAAGGATGCCCTGATTGCAGGGCTGTGGCAGGAGGTGCAAGCGTTGCGCTCAGCGGTGGAACAGCTGAAGCAAAAACAGCTCAAGAAGACTGCTCGCAATTCCAGCTTGCCTCCCGCTCAGGGCTTCAAGCCCAATCAGAGCAGTGCTGAGTCAACTTCTGTCCAGGGCAAGGTCACTATGCGGTGGGTCAGGAGAGCGGATTGACAAGTTACATCGAACGATTCAACAACACCTTGAGGCAACGAGTCTCGCGCTTAGTCAGAAAGGCCTTGTCGTTTTCGAGGAAGGTGGAGAATCATATTGGAGCGATTTGGTACTTCATCCACCACTACAATGAGTCGATACGTCTGGAGTCATGCAGATGCTAGACCAGACCGCTTATTCTCTATCCTTTACGAAATACCACTACCCAAATATCGCGACAAGGATCAGTAGTTGCGAGAAGAAATTGCAGCGCTGCTGAGGCAAGAAGGCTGGACTGACGACACGGCAACCCAAATCGCTCAGCTTTTTAACCGTATGGGCGATACTGGATTCGAACCAGTGACCCCTTCCGTGTGAAGGAAGCTCGATGTTTCTCGGAACATTTACCATAAAAGACTTTCAGCCTATAAGAAACGTTGAATTCGCAAGATTTACCCCAATCTTTACCCCAATCTCAAAAATCAGGTGCCTTTAGGTCAGTTTGGGTCGAAGCGTCTTCACGGCTTAACTTCTGGAGCTGGGAGGTTTAGTGCATCAGCTTCAAGCAACAACGTTCTTTAACGCGGTCGTCCCGATTAAGCTACAAGAGCTGCACTGTCACCCGACCTACTGAGGTCAATGGCCTGAGTTTCGCTCCTGTTAAGCAAAAATGCTCAGACCAGCGATCCTGTCGAGGATGATATAAAGGCGTGATTACTCCCGTTTGCGGATCAACTGATGCCAGATCGCTGCCTTTATGCTTATTGCAAAGCGAGCAGGATAGGGCCAAGTTGTCGCCTGGGTCAGCCCTCCATGCTTCTGAGCCACAATATCGTCAACCTCATGAGCTGCAAAGGCCGCAAATTCCGGGGTCAGGCAATACTCACAGCAGCCGTCGGCCCGGTCATACACCAAACGGCGCAGCGCGGTTGGAATGTAGCGACTCACAACGCTCGCTGCTTGAGCTTGACCAACGCCTGAGCTTTGGTAAGACGCACCAGATGCTCAAGATACTGATACTGTTGCCAGGTCTGCTCCTCGTCTGCTGTCAAACCCTGGATGCGGTTTTTCTCCAGCAGCAGACTAATCTGAGCCTGTAGAGCTTCCGAAGGGCGCAGGGCGATGATCTCTTCAGGTGAGGACAGCTTCGCCAAAAACTCCAGTACTTCCGCCGCCCCGGTGAACCCCACCTGAGCGCCAGCATTCAGCTCTCGTAGCCCTAGCTGGAGAATTTGAGGCAGTTTATCCTTCAGCAAGCTCAACTGAGAAACCAGCTCGTCGGGCAGTTCCAGCGTAATCTGCATCGCTACCTCTAGTCACTTCAGCCTTAGTGTAGCAAGAAGCATCTTGGCTCAACGCACAACAGCCAATGCCAAATGCCAAGCCCGTTTATGCTGAAAGCAGCCCAGCCAAAGTCAGCTAAAATCTTAAACACAGACCGCCTTGTAAAACAGGTGAATTGTCGGCATGACCCTCAAAGAGTCAGACACCCCCAGCGAAGCTGGTGGCTTGATGAATGTGACCGCCCCAAGGGCGGATGGCTTTCGCTGAAGGTATCTGTGGGTTAATTAAAACCGTCCACTTTGGTCAGATGCTTCTTGCTCACGAATATAGCGGC
>JBJTUI010000207.1:0-3196 GCA_046080625.1 Elainella sp.
CATCAGTTGACCATAGAGGAGGGTAGAGTTTGACATGAGCTATAGCTGTTGTGTGATAACTTTAGCTTCTCATGTCACTCTGCCTTTTAGAGCGAATCCTTCTCTAGGGCGCTTTTCAGCCATTTCTGTCAGGCAAGCAGGGGCAAGCCCTCTGGACTGCCTGACCCCATCTGCGGTTTAATCAAGCCCATCTACCTACTTACAAACTAAATCCAAACTATCCGGTTTATTTATTCGGCAGACGGAATCTTAATTACGGTGCTCTCCAGTTCCGCTGCTCCTGACGCTCCTGAAAATCGTTGGATTACCGTTATTGCGTTTGGCACGATTGCCCAAGATTGACTGGCGTCCGGTCCCAGTCTTTAATGGGGAGACATGCAGCGGGGAATTGTGCATCAATATGATTTGCTTTTACGGTGATTTGCTTTTACGAGATACCTCCCCGTCCAGGAATTCCTGTCCAGGATTCCTGCTGACTTGATCAAGTAACTTGAATTCAAACAGCGACTTGAATTCAAACAGCAACTCAAATACAGCTCGGTTAACCTCATCTACGGATTTCAACCGTGAGATATCAGTCTGCCCGATGCTGAGATGGCAAGCGTTTCTGGGCTGCTTCTGGATTGTCCTCTCAAGCAAGGGTAGGGGTAGAGCGTTTCTGGGAACGCTACGAGTAAAGTTCTGCAAACCGAAATGCACGGAGAGACCTGCCAATCAGAGGCGGCTCACAAGCAACTTCAACCAGCTCTCTCATCAGGCGATTCATCAAGGATATTTAAGCATGACACAACGCAAACGCGCACTAATCACCGGAATTACAGGTCAAGACGGGTCTTACCTAAGCGAACTGCTGTTGGAGAAGGGCTACGAAGTGCATGGCATTATTCGCCGGACTTCCACCTTCAACACCGACCGGATCGACCATATCTACGAAGATCCCCATGAAGACCAGCCGAAGCTGTTCCTGCACTATGGTGATTTAACCGATGGCACCACCCTGCGCCGAATTTTAGAAGAAGTGCAGCCCTGCGAAATCTACAACCTGGGTGCCCAGTCCCACGTGCGGGTCAGCTTCGACTCGCCCGAATACACCGTCGATTCCGTTGGCATGGGTGTGCTGCGTCTGCTGGAGGCGATTCGCGACTATCAGCAGCGGACGGGGAACGAGGTGCGGTTTTACCAGGCTGGCTCCTCAGAAATGTATGGCAAGGTGATGGAAGTGCCCCAGAAGGAAACCACGCCCTTCTACCCCCGCAGCCCCTACGCCTGCGCCAAGGTGTATGGCCACTGGCAAACCGTCAACTACCGCGAGTCTTACGACCTGTTTGCCTGCAACGGCATTCTGTTTAACCACGAGTCGCCCCGGCGCGGCGAAACCTTCGTCACCCGCAAGATTACTCGAGCCCTGGCTCGAATTGTGGCTGGCCAGCAGAAAGAGCTGTTCATGGGCAACCTTGACTCGAAGCGCGACTGGGGCTATGCCAAAGACTACGTGCGGGCCATGTGGCTGATGCTGCAGCAGGAAAAACCTGACGATTACGTGGTGGCAACAGGCGAAACCTACTCGGTGCGCGAGTTTCTGAATATCGCCTTCGGCTATGTCAACCTGGATTGGCAAAACTACGTCAAGTTTGACGAGCGCTATCTGCGGCCTGCCGAAGTCGATCTATTGATCGGCGATCCCACTAAGGCCAAGCAAAAGCTCGGCTGGGAGCCTTCTGTCACCTTTGAACAGCTGGTGCATCTGATGGTGGAAGCGGATTTGAAGGCGCTGGGCCTGGTTCCCCTGAAAGGCCACGTGCTGCAACCCGTTTCCGATCACGCTACGGTGCGGCATGTGATTGCCAGCGCAGCCAACTAGGCTTGATTCGCGGTGAGGGCTATCCAGCCCTCTTCGTTTTTGCCTGTTTGGGGTTTGCCTAATATTTGCCGGACTTGCTTTTCTGGTTCCGCTTTACCTGTTTAGCTTTGCCCATCCCCAACCCTCACTATTCCACCAACACCTTCACAGACAATTGCCATGACTTCAACTCTTGATCTGACCAACCAGCGCATTCTGGTGACAGGCGGAGCCGGATTTCTGGGTCGGCAGGTGGTCGATCAGCTCTGTCGCGCCGGAGCCGACCCCAACAAAATCTCCACCCCTCGCTCTCGCGACTACGACCTGCGCCAGATGAATGCCTGCCAGCGCGCCGTCGATCAGCAGGACATCGTGATTCACCTCGCTGCCCATGTGGGCGGGATTGGCCTGAACCGCGAAAAGCCCGCCGAGCTGTTTTACGACAACCTGATGATGGGAACGCAGCTGATCCACGCCGCCTACGAGGCCGGGGTGAAAAAATTCGTTTGCGTTGGCACGATCTGCGCCTACCCCAAATTTACCCCCGTGCCGTTTAAGGAAGAAGACCTCTGGAGCGGCTACCCGGAAGAAACCAACGCGCCTTACGGCATCGCCAAGAAAGCGCTGCTGGTACAGCTTCAAGCCTATCGGCAACAGTATGGTTTTGACGGTATCTACCTGCTGCCCGTCAACCTCTATGGCCCAGAAGACAACTTCGACCCCAGCAGTTCGCATGTGATCCCGGCCCTGATCCGCAAGGTGCATGAGGCCCAGCAGCGCGGCGACAAACAAATTCCGGTTTGGGGCGACGGCAGCCCTACCCGCGAGTTTCTCTACTCGACCGATGCGGCTCGCGGCATTGTCATGGGCACCCAGTTCTATAGCGAGTCGGAGCCAGTAAATCTGGGCACGGGCTACGAGATTACGATCAAGGACCTGATTGTGACGATCTGTGAGCTGATGGGCTATGAGGGCGAATTGGTCTGGGAGATCGACAAACCCAACGGCCAGCCTCGCCGCTGCCTGGATACCCAGCGGGCCAAACAAAAGTTCGGTTTCGTCGCCGAAATGGAATTCCGTCAGGGCCTGAAAAACACAATCGACTGGTATCGCCAGCACGCCGTTTAAGTAGCTGGGCTTGATTAGGGAGTCCAGAGGGCAAGCCCTCTGGTGGGGGCTGCGTCCCCAAACCCCCACTGTCCTATATTTGCACCTACCTAGTTGGAACCACAATCTATCGAACTTCGCGAGGTCAGGAGAGGTCAGGAGGTCGCTTCTGGCCTCTTTAATTTGGCGATTGAGTTACCCAATTTAGAAGAATTATTTTTGTTGCAATTGCACCAGCAGCGGCAGATG
>JBJTUI010000208.1:0-4374 GCA_046080625.1 Elainella sp.
ATTTGGCTGAGCTGCTCCAGGGTGAGGCTGCCCTGAAACGGGTTGTTTTTGCCGACAATGATCGCAATTTTTTCAGAACTGATCGGCACTTCGATCAACCCCTCGGCCTTTTCAGCGGCGGTCAGGGGTCGGCCAATCGCGGCCAGATCGATTTCACCGGTTTTCAGTTCCTCCAGGGCGGCCTCGGTGCCCCTGTCCCGCAGTTCTACCTTTGAGCCAGGAAACTGCTTTTCGTAGCGCTGCTTCAAGACCTGGTTGATGGCCGTCATCTCGTTGGACCCATCAATCCGCAGTTTGCCGCCTTCCAGCAGTTCGTTGGGCAGCTGGCCGGATCGCGGCGGCTCCGCAGTTAGGGCGGCGGCCCCGACCGGGGAAACCAGCAGGACGGTTGGAAGTAGGCAACTGAGCAGCACCAATCCCAGGAAAGTCGCTTTTCTCTGAAGCTTTTTCTGAAGCATGTCAAGTCACCACCCTGTCAACGATTGTTTCATGGCCTGTCGGCATCATAACTCTGCAATACCCGCTAGCGATACTCTCAAAAAGCAAGCGCTAGAGGCGGTCTTGCTCTATACATTCTTGATCGTCTGTCTTGATATGCCGCTGGGCTGAGGAGCGAGAGTCTTCCTGACTTTGGCAGCAAGCCGTCCCGTCAGCAGCCCGGACGTTTAGTAGCCCAAACGCTAGGATGGGGGAAAGTCACCTGTGGGTTTAGTGATGTCCGCTGAGATCGGCTGTCCTGCCGCAGGCCTCGATCCGACTGCGGAGAGTCGGGCTGATTTTTGAGGAAGTATTCAAACCAATGAAACACCGTTTATCAAACAGAATTCGATTGAGTAAGTCCCTGAGAACTTTTGAGTTAACTCGTCGCGAAGTGCTGGGTTTCCTGGGCGGTGCCGCAACCGTGAGCCTCTCTGGATGTTTGCGCAACACCGTCGCGATCTCGCCCCAGCCAATTAGCGAAGCAGCCCAGTCCAGCCAGCAGGTCGCTCCAGCAGGTAGCCCCGCCTGTATCGTCAGACCGGAGCAAACCGCAGGCCCCTATTTTGTCGATGAGAGGCTGAACCGTGCAGACGTGCGTTCCGATCCCGGCAGTGGCGCAATCAAATCGGGTATACCGCTGCGGCTGGTTTTTCAGGTTTCCCAGATCGGCAGTTCAGCCTGTACACCGCTCAGCAACGCGACCGTAGATATCTGGCACTGCGACGCCGAAGGTGTCTACTCGGATGTCAACGATCGTCGGTTCAGCACGGTGGGTCAGAAGTTTCTGCGCGGCTATCAAACCACCGACACCAACGGTGTAGCAGAGTTTGTAGCAATCTATCCCGGCTGGTACCCTGGCAGAACGGTTCACATTCACTTCAAGATTCGCACTGCTGACCAGACCGATACTCAGTCCTATGAATTCACCTCACAGCTCTATTTTGACGATGCCATTACCGACCGGGTTCATGCTCAAGCTCCCTACGGCCCCCGAGAACAGCGCCAGCGAAACAGCCAGGACGGCATCTTTCAGGGCGGCGGCGAGCAGCTGATGCTCCAGCTAACTGAAGCCGAGGTGGGCTACGTGGGCCGATTTGAGATCGGGCTAGAGATTGCCTAATTTCAGCTGCTTGCGCGAAAACAGGGAGCCTATGGACTCCCTGCCGTAGCTTCAAGAATTGAGAGAACGCAAGTGAGTTAAACCGGGGGGCGGCGAATCTGCCGGGGGCAAACAGACTCGCCGCATCTGGGAGGCAAACAGGTCAGCGCAAGTTAGGCCAGCAAAGTTAGGCCAACGCAAAATCAGCAGCCGTGAACTGGGTCTGGAACGTGTAGCTGTTCAGGTTATTGATATTGGCTTGAACGCTGAAGGCACCGCCATTCGCCAAATCGCTAGAATAGACGACGCGGCTGATCCCGAACGTGCTGTTGTGGTAGACGAAAATGCCTTTGCCTGCCGTCAGGTTGTTGTTGTCGCGAATCGCAGCAGCCGCCTGTCCGGCGTTCGCAAACTGGCCTTCCAGCACCAGCAGGTTGCTGTCGCCACTCAGTTGAGCCACATTGCCTTTCTGGAACTTGAGCTCGTTGAGGCCAAACTTCTGCTTGTCGAAGACAAACTGATCAACGCCAATTTCGTAGTCGGTGACGACATCGGGCTGGTTGAGGTTTTGGCCCGGTGTGCCGCCCGCAAACGGGTCGGTCGCGAACTGGAACTTGTCCTTGCCCGCACCGCCAGTCAGGGTGTCGCCCAGGGTGGCCGGGATAGTGCCCACAAAGCCCGCGAACGTGCCCGTGCCGCCAATCAGCACATCATCGCCGCTGCCGCCGTCCAGCACCAGGGGCGTAGTGGTAGCCCGACCGTCCACCCAATCGTTGCCTTCGCCGCCGTCAAACTGGATCAGCTCGACGCCCGTGCCGCTGACGTCGTTGATGACGAAGGTATCGTTGCCCACGTCGCCGCTGACATCAAACACTTCTGCTGTGTCTACCGTCAGGTTGAACCTGCCGATCGCCTGACCGTCCAGCCCGACCCGCTCGAAGAAGGCGCGCCCGTCGGTGGTTTTGCCCAATACAAAGTTGTCGCCCCGCGTCACCGAGCCATCGACTTCAATCGTGTCGCGCCCGTCGTTGCCGCTCATAACGTCGCTGCCGTCACCATCGTCCCAGTCCAGCGTGTCGTCACCCAGACCGCCGATCATCCGGTCGTCGCCCTTGTTACCCGAAACAAAGTCGTTGCCGTCGCCGCCGTCTAGGGTATCGTTGCCGGTGCCGCCGCTGATATTGTCGTCACCCGCGTCACCAAAGACGAGATCGCGGCCCGAACCTCCGTCGATGGTGTCGTTGCCAGCCCCACCGTTAAGAGTATCATTGCCAGATCCGCCGTCAATCGTATCATCCCCCGCCCCGCCGTTGATGGTGTCATTGCCTGCATCTCCTGTAATATCATCGTCGCCTGCCCCGCCAATTAAATTGTCGTTTCCCGCACCGCCCTTAATTTCATCACCGCCCGTGCCGCCATTTACCAGGTCATTTCCGGCTCCGGCAATACAGACATCGTTACCGCCCAGGGCAAAAAAGGTATCCGCTTGGTTAGTGCCAGTCCATTTTTCCGACGTTTTTTTACCGCGTGACATATGGGTTTCTCCTTGAGTCAAAAGAATTTGTTGGGGTTGTTGAACGAACAGGTAGATAGAAAGGCGAACACACCAGTAGGCATAAAAGTCAGACCGCAACCAGATTGGTAAATCTGCGGTGAGCTAGGCTGCCGGAAATCAAATCTGGGAGAGCGACAATTGAGAGCTAGATGCGGCTGTCAAGTCCGTCCTCTCTGCTATGTCCTCTAGATTAGGCGGCCTGCTCGATAGACGCAGCCTGAAAAAGTCAGGAAAGGTCAGATCTTCGCAAAACTGGATCGCAGAAATCTCAGAAAACGGATCTCGGGGCAGGGCAACCTGCGAGTCCTGGTCAGGTAAACTGGGTCAGACGCCCTTCTGCAAATCTCCCCCAGCCGCACCATGACCCCATCCAACGGCCCCGACCTGACCGCCCTCCAACACCTGATCGATGTAGTAGCCCGCCTGCGCGACCCGAACGGTGGCTGCCTCTGGGATTTGCAGCAAACCCCCGAAACCCTGATTCCCTACGTGCTGGAAGAAGCCTATGAAGTCGTAGACGCGATCCGCCAGGGCCAGCCCGCTGCGATTGCCGATGAGCTAGGCGATTTGTTACTGCAAGTCGTGCTGCAAGCCCAGATTGCCAGCGAGGCCCAGCAGTTTGATCTGGCCACCGTGGCCCAGACAATTGCCGATAAACTGATCCGGCGACACCCGCATGTGTTTGGCGAAGTCGCGGTCGAGAGCGTCGAGCAGGTGCATCAAAACTGGGAGGCGATCAAGGCCCAGGAAGAAGCTGACCCGCGCTTAGCGCCCCGCCTCAGCCGCTACGCCCGCTCGCTGCCGCCCCTGACTGCTGCCATGAAGATTTCTCAAAAAGCGGCCAAAGTCGGGTTCGAGTGGGACAGTGTGGAGGGCGTCTGGGACAAATTTCACGAAGAGCTGGGCGAGTTTGAACAGGCGCTCAAGACCGAAACCCCGGCAGAACAACAGGCCGAACTGGGCGATCTGCTGTTTACGATCGTCAACTTGGCCCGCTGGTATGGCCTCGACCCGGAGGCAGCCCTCCAGGGCACCAACCAACGTTTTGTGCAGCGGTTTGGCCAGGTCGAGCAGAAGCTAGACGGACGTCCGCTCAGCGACTACAGCCCCACCGAGCTAGAGCAGTTCTGGCAGCAGGCCAAACGCCATCTGGCCCAGACCCAACCGCCTGCCGACGCCTAGCGATTCGCGACCAGGACTCAGATTCACAATTCCGTTCACCCTTCGCCCAGGTTAAATC
>JBJTUI010000209.1:0-4212 GCA_046080625.1 Elainella sp.
GTTGATCCCGCGCCGTCGCCCGCTGGCCAGCTGGCATGAGCGCAAATCGAGATTTACCAGCCTAGACGAGTGGATCAACTATTGGCAGCACGGGGCCGATGCTCTGCGAGCCAGCCAAGGAGGGGTTATTACAGTCTTTCCGCAGCTGGCGGCGGTTGTCGGGTTCCAGCGTCAAATTCTGCGCAAACACCAGGGACCAGTCGTGGCCTGGCTGTTTAATATCGGTACCTGTCGAGACGGCATCCCCCGGCAGATCAGCCAATTTTCCCTGCGGCAGATCGACCGATTTGTTGTCCATACCCGGCGAGAGCGCTACCTCTATAGCCAATGGCTCAACCTGCCCCTGGAGAAATTCGAGTTCGTGCCCTACCAGGTACCGCCGATTCCAGTTACCTATGCCGAAGAGACCAACCGCCCGTTTATTGCGGCTCTGGGGTCGGCTCACCGCGACTTTGGCACTCTGTTTGCGGCGCTCGACCCGCTCAAACTTCCCGCCGTGGTAGCTTCAGGGCCGCGAGCCCTGGAAGGACTGAAAATTCCGGCCTCAGTACAGACACCGTTTGGCGTGAGCAAAGCCGACTGTCTGAGGCTGGCCCAACAGGCCCGGATCAACGTGGTGCCGCTATTGCCCCACGAGCGGGTGACGGCGGCAGGCCAAGTCACAATTGTCGAGACAATGCGAATGGGTCGCGCCCTGATTGCCACCCGCGGTACCGGCGCAGAAGACTATATTGTGCATGGCGAAACCGGGCTGTTGGTGAATCCCCACTCGCCAGCAGCCTTGAGCGCCGCAATTCAGCAGCTCTGGGATGACGAAGCCCTGCGGACTCGTATTGGTCAGAACGCCATGCGGTATGCCGAAACCCACTTTTCCGATGAAGCGGCAGGGCAGGCACTGGGCAGATTGCTCGACAGCGTAGAGCAGTCCTATTCGGGCAATCGGCAGCTGGCGCAGCTGGAGGCAGTGAGGTAGGGGGTGGGGAGATGGGGAGATGGGGAGGTGAGGGGATGAGGAGGTGAGGGGATGGGGAGACGGGGAGATAGCAGAATGATGGGATAGCCAAAACGATGGGCTGGTCGAGGAGACAACTCTGTCTAAAACTTTGGAGGTCTAGAAGTTTGGAGGTTGTCTGGAGGCAGCGAATCTATCTACCCCTGCTCCCACAAAGACAACGCTACTGCAAACATCCCCACCCCTCATCCTCTCACCCCCTCACCTCCTCACCTCCTCATCCCCAACCCCAACCCCGCGCCGCTTACCTCTGCCAGCAGGCTGATCAGGCGATAGAGCGCTACGCTGCCCAGAATCAGGCTGGCGGGGAACTGGCGGTCGAGCAGGGCCAGGGCTGTGGCTTCAAATACACCGATGCCGCCGGGCGCGCCGGGAATCACCAGGCCCAGCACCCAGGCGAGACTAAAGGCGCTGATCAGGCTCGGGATCTGGCTTGCCTCCACTGGCTGTAAGGCCCAGACTGTCAGCACGAAGCCCAGCCCTCGCAGACCGACGAAGCCAATTTCTCGCAGCAGCGGCCAGACGGGATAGCGCTTTACCTGTAGGGGTTCGCTGGGTTGAGCAGATTGGGCAGAGCCAGTAGAGCCAGCAGTCCCGGTAGAGTCAGCAGACGTAGCAGACTGTTTCAGCCGACCCGCCCAGCCCAACAGCGGATTGAGTACCCTGGGGTGGATCATCGCCAGCACCAGCAGCAGGCAGGCCAGTTGCAGCAGTTGATTTTGGCGGGCGCTGGTCAGGGCAATCATTAAGGCGGCAGCCGCCATCAGCAGGGGTTCTAGCAAAACGCTCAGGGTCGCGGCGCTGGTTGAAACGCCAGCCTGTTTGGCCGCCACCACTCGACCATAGAGATGCCAGACGTTGCCGGGCAGGTATTTGGCGACGTTGGTGCGCAGGTAAACGCCCGTGCTCCAGAGGCCCGAGACCGGCTGGCCCAGATGGGCCAAAATTCCGCCCCAGGCCCAGCCAGCCCAGATGTGGGCCACCAGGGTTACGACCAGCCCCAGCCCCAGCCAGCCCGGTTCAGCCAGCCGCAGCTCTCGGACTTCGGCCCAGTTTTGCCTCAGCACCGTACCGATAAAAAACAGGGTTGCCCCGACAATCACCCAGCGCAGGTAGGGTTTGAGGCGGCCTAGCAGAGTGCGAAGAACTTGGAGAACCGACATAAGGCAGCAGGGATAGTAATGATGGGCCTGGGCATTGCCCAACCGATAGATCAGGATAAGAGTAGATCAGGATAAGAGGCAGACAAAGCCAATGCTATTCATGATTATTGAGCGATTCAAGGACAACGACATGCTGCCAGTTTATAGGCGGGTGCAGGAGGAGGGCAGGCTCCTCCCGGACGGTCTCACCTATATCGATAGCTGGGTAGAGCCCAACTTCAGCCGCTGTTTTCAACTGATGGAATGCGACGATCTGCGGCTGCTCCAGGACTGGATCTTGAAGTGGCGGGGTTTCGGCGTTACGTTTGAGATTGTGCCAGTCGTGAGCGGCCAGGAAACCCGCGAACTGGTTGCTCCTCTGCTGAACCGCCCGTAGCTGACCAACGATTAATTGAGTTTGGCAAGTTCAGGCAGGACTCAATAGGACACAAACAGGCGCTGAAACAGTTCGCTGCGGCGAATCCCATCAAAGTCTGGATCGGTCTTGAGCTGCTCGCGCAAGTCGGGACGGCGACGCAGGGCTTCCTTCAGGTGATCGATCGCCAGCTCAAGCTGATTTTGGGCGGCGTAGCAATAGGCCTTGCCGTAGTAGGCTCCAGCCGATTCGGGCTTGATCCGCAGCGCTTTGTCGAGGCAGTCGAGCGCTTCGTCATAGCGGTGGAGCTGGGTCAGCACATAGCCCTTCTGTTTCCAGAAAGTGCTGCGGTTGGGCGAAAACTGAATCGCCGCATCGTAGGCTTGCAGGGCCGCTTCATATTGCTTCAGGTCAGACAGGCAGTAGCCCTTGCCAAACCAGCCCCAGGCATCCTGGGGGTGCCGACGGATCAACTCTTCATTCGCGCGCAGGGCATCGGCAGGTCGGCCCATGCGGCGCAGGGTTTTGGCTAGGCCGCGCCAAGCCTCAGCAGAGTTATTGTCGATCGCCAGCGCTTCCTGGTAGGCCGCAATCGCCTCCTCATATTGCTGGCCCAAATAAAAGGCATTGGCCGTCTTGAGGTAATCTGCATCTGAGAAAGGCACATCCGGCGTCACGGATTTGATCGACTTGAGCTGTTCGGTCAGTTCGTGCAGCCGATGGCTGACGGGCGCAGGTACCGTATCGTCCTGCCCGACGGCGGCCAAAATCTGGCCCAGCTCCTGCAGCACCCGGTCTTTGTTTTGCTCCGCGTCCTGGTATAGCCCCCGCAGCCGCAGTTCAAAATCAGAGCGCAGCTGATCGATCTCCTGTTCAAAGCTGTCGATCTGGGCCTGTAGTCTGGCGGTCACTTCGCGCTCTAGCTGCTGTTTGACGATCTGTTCGGTGTCCTGCTGAAACTGCTGGCGAATATCTTTCACCAATCGGTCGATCACGCTCTGCCTCAGCCACCAGAACACAAATCCGGTGCCAAGCGGAATCGCGATCAGCATCGCAATCAGCAAATTCAGCAGGTTCAGGGTAAACCCAAACGCGCCCTGCACCTCGTCGTCTACCCGGTCAGAAATTTGGCGGCTATCGCGAATCTCCGTCTCGATCAGCTGCCGAATCGTCTTTTCCTGAGCCGGTAGAATCGGCGGTGGCTCCGGCGAGGGCAGAGGACTGGAGGGAATTTCGGGCGGTGGCAGCGGTTCGGTCTGGGCCGAAACCAGCGGTACGCTCCAACTCAGCAGGGACACAGCCAGGCTTAGAACAATATAAGGCTTGGATCTCATAATTCCTGCTGCTTGTTGTGCAAAGCTCAGCAAATTACCAAACCCTTATCATGCCATGTTGTGTCTCTTTGCGCTGTGATTGGCGAGGGTAGGGAGGTGGGGAGGTGGGGAGGTGGGGAGGTGTCTGGATAGTTGAATCTATAGGAGAAGCAATTCTAAACCTGGAAATTTATCCTTGTCGTTGCCCGACCCGCCCGCGCGTAAACGCTCTACATTACGCAAAAGGAAGCAGAACGGTTGCAGGAGCTAGGATTTGGCTGCCAGTTGCACACCTTCCATCAGCTGCTGCAACTTACTGATGCCCCGCCAGAGCGTTTTCACCCCTGGTTGCTCCTGCTTGCTGCCCAT
>JBJTUI010000210.1:0-10692 GCA_046080625.1 Elainella sp.
ACGCGGGGATTTCCTGCGGTGGTAGAAGCGGCAGACGCAATGGTGAAAGCGGCCCGGGTGACGCTGGTCGGCTATGAGAAAATCGGCAGTGGCCGGGTGACGGTGATCGTGCGGGGCGACGTTTCTGAAGTGCAGGCTTCGGTCGCCGCTGGGATCGAATCCGCCAAGCGGGTGAATGGGGGCGAAGTGGTTTCGACGCACATAATTGCGCGCCCGCATGAGAACCTAGAATATGTGTTGCCAATTCGCTACACCGAAGCAGTGGAGCAGTTCCGCTCCTAAGCTGATCAAGTGGCTAGTCAAGTTTTGAGAATGGGCGCTGGGAAGGCGCAAATTCTTGCCCGAGGCTGAGGGGTTATTCGGCCTGAACTCAACTGATTGTTACAGACATCACTGGAAGGACACATCTCATGGCTATTGCAGTTGGAATGGTAGAAACGCTGGGCTTCCCGGCAGTTGTAGAAGCAGCAGACGCAATGGTGAAGGCCGCTCGCGTCACGCTGGTCGGCTACGAAAAAATCGGCAGCGGTCGCGTCACCGTAATCGTGCGGGGCGACGTTTCTGAAGTGCAGGCTTCGGTCGCCGCTGGGATCGACAACGTCAAGCGCGTTAATGGTGGTCAGGTGCTCTCGACCCACATCATCGCCCGCCCCCACGAAAACCTGGAATATGTGCTGCCGATTCGCTACACCGAAGCCGTTGAAGCCTTCCGGGAAAGCGTCAGCGGAATCCGTCCGATCAGCCGCTCCTAGGGGCCGCTGGTAGCCGATGCAAATCGCTAAAGTGTGCGGTACGGTAGTCAGCACCCAGAAAGAGCCGAGCCTGACCGGCGTCAAGTTTCTGCTGGTTCAGTTTCTCGATTCTGAAGGTCAGCCGCTGCCCCGCTATGAGGTGGCGGCTGATGCTGTCGGCGCAGGAACCGATGAATGGGTTCTCGTCAGCCGGGGCAGTGCGGCTCGTCAGTTCCGAGGCAGCGAGTCTCGCCCGATTGATGCGCTGATCGTCGGCATCATCGATACGGTCAGCGTGGAAAACCAGCGGCTTTATAGCAAGCGCGATCAGGATCGCTAGTCGAGTCCACAGGAGCATCTGCTGGAGGTTCTGCTCGCGGTTTGACGGTTTAGTCTGGTTCGCCTGGGGAACAAGCAGCGAGATTGTTTCGGAAAGGCCGCCCCAGAACGGCTAGTTTGGCGGCTTCTCCGCTCAAAGCTCCAGTTTTGTCGGTCTGAAAAACTGCCAGAAAATTGCCGGTGTGGGGCTGTGAACCCTGCAATGAACATGCTGATTAATTGGGGCTCGATTAACCGGGTGGGAATCGGTAAAATTGATCTGGAAAGATCTGAAAAATTGATTGAGCAATTCCAACAGATTGCGCTAGTCAACTCCAAATCAGTTCTAGACCCGGTCGAGCGCCGCCCTACCCCAGCCAGACCGCCCCAGCTCTGGTTCTGCTCTGCAAGACTAGATTTTTAGCACTGTGCTGCTGGTTGCACTGTACTGCCGGTCAATGTGCTGCTGGTTAACGTACCGGTAGTTAACGTACCGCTGTCTAATCCGCTGTGGCTGACCCTGCCGTTTTGACAAGTTTCATAAATCAAGTTTTATAAATACCGCCGTGAGCTTCACGGTTTTTGCCTCGGTTCGCTCAACGATTCGCTGCCGCTTAAGGTAAGAGAGATAACGCATATGGTAGTCCGTGGCTCTGCTGCGTCGCCAACGCCCCGGTCAACGGATCTGGCGCAGCCTCAGATTGACCAAACGGCCTACGTCCATTCCTTTTCTAACGTGATTGGGGATGTCAAAGTGGGCGCAAATGTGCTGATTGCTCCGGGGGCTTCCATTCGAGCAGATGAGGGAGGTCCCTTTCACATTGGGGCAAACAGTAATATCCAGGATGGGGCCTTGGTGCATGGCTTGGAACAGGGCCGCGTGGTTGGTTCTGACCAGCAGCCCTACTCGGTTTGGATTGGCGAGAACAGCTCGATTACCCACATGGCCCTGATTCATGGGCCTGCCTACGTGGGCAATCACTGCTTTATTGGGTTCCGCTCCACCGTGTTTAACGCCCGCATCGGCGATGGCTGCATTGTGATGATGCATGCCCTGATCCAGGATGTCGAAATTCCGCCCGGTAAATATGTGCCGTCTGGGGCCGTGATCACCAGCCAGCAGCAGGCCGATCGCCTGCCCGACGTGCAGGAGGCCGACCGCCAGTTTGCCCAGCATGTGGCCGGGGTGAATGACGCCCTGCGCTCGGGCTACCACAGCAGCGATCAGGTCACCCAGATTGCTCCGATTCGTCAGCAGCTTGAACGAACCTATAGCGCCAATCCCGCAGATTCTTCCACTTCTACTACTTCTAGTGCCATGCAAAATACCCGTCTAGCTCCCGAAATTGTTGACCAGGTTCGCCAACTGCTCTCGCAAGGGCTGGTCGTGAGTGCCGAATATGCCGACAAGCGTCGCTTCCGGATTAGCTCCTGGACTAGCGTGCCAATTCAGTCTAGCCGTGACTCCGATGTGCTGAACGCTCTGGAAGCCTGCACCGTTGAGCACCAAGGGGACTATGTGCGGCTGGTCGGGGTTGACCCTCGCGTTAAACGGCGCGTTCTGGAACTGGTGATCCACCGGCCCGACGGCTCCGGCGTCCGCAACGGCGCAGCCCCCAAGCCCAGCAGCTATTCGGCCTCCAACAGCTCAAGCAGCTATGGCTCAAGCAGCTATGGCTCAAGCAGCCAGGCTTCGGGCAGCTACAGTGGCTCCACCCGCCTCAGCCCGGAAGTGGTTGAAAAGGTGCATCAGTTCATCAGCCAGGGCTACAAAATCGGCACCGAACATGCCGACCAGCGCCGCTTCCGGATCAGCTCCTGGTCCAGCTGTTCGCCGATTCAGGCCAGCCGTCCGGCAGAAGCGATTGCCGCCCTGGAAGCCTGCCTGGCCGAACATAGCGGTGAATATGTCCGCGTATTTGGCATTGACCCGAAAGTGAAACGGCGGGTTTCGGAAATGATCGTGCAGCGTCCTGGCGAATCGTCCAACGGCAGTGCGCCCAGCTACAGCGCCTCCAATGGCAACGGCCACACAGCCTACAGCTCCTCTAGCCATACCAGCTACGGCTCCTCCAGCCATGCTGCGCCAGCCAGTTCCGGACGGCTGAGTGCCGACGTTGTCTCCCAGGTGCGGCAGCTGCTGGCCCAGGGCTACCGCGTTGCCGCCGAACATGCCGACCAGCGCCGGTTCCGGATCAGCTCCTGGACTAGCTGCGCGCCGATTCAATCCAGCCGCGATACCGACGTGCTGGCCGCCCTAGAGAGCTGCATGGCCGAGAACAGCGGCGAATACGTGCGGTTAATTGGGGTCGATACCAAAACCAAGCGGCGGGTTGCAGAAGTGATTGTGCAGCGTCCCTGAGCCAGACCTGTGAACAGGCCGGTTGGCGCGTTTTAATCCCAATTCAAGAGAGCGTTCATGTCTTCGCCGTCACTGGAGCTAGTCAACGATTGCCACATTTATCTGAGTGGTGACGTAGTCGTGCATCCCAGTGCGGCGATTGCGCCTGGTGTGCTGCTCCAGGCCGATCCGGGCAGTCGGCTAACGGTGGCGGCTGGCGTCTGCATTGGCCAGGGCGTGGTGCTGCATGCCAATCAGGGCCAGCTGGTAATTGAAGCCGGAGCCACCCTGGGCAGCGGCGTGCTGATTGTCGGTCGAGGCAAGATCGGCAGCAACGCCTGCATCGGCGCTCTCACCACGATCATCAACGGTTCCGTAGAACCCAACCAGATCGTACCGCCCCGCTCGCTGCTAGGAGAAACCGGTCGCCAAATCGCGGCAACGCCCAATCCATCCCCCCAGAGCCATCCCTCCCAGCCAGAATCCAGCCCCTCCAATTTCACCCCCCACCCCCCCACCTCCCCATCTCCCCCACCCCCCACCTCTCCCCCCGCCCGCAAATCTCCCACGCCAGTTTATGGCCAAGCCTACGTCGAACGCTTTATGATCACGATGTTTCCCCATCGTCGATCGTTCGAGGATTCGGACTCACCCCCCGCCCCAAGTTCCGGGCAGGAGGCTGAAACGCCCAATACCCATTCCAACCCGCCGCCCAGCTAAGCTATTCCGTCTGTCGCGTCCAGACCCGCTAATCGACGCATCCTGTTATGACTTCATCCCGTCCATCCATCCCCAACGAGAGTGCTTTAGGGCTGGTTTCGACCCGCAGTTTTCCGGCAATTGTAGGCGTGGCCGACAACATGCTGAAGGCAGCAGCCGTGCGGCTGGTGGGCTACGAGAAAATTGGCAGCGGCTACTGCACAGCCGTAGTCCGGGGTGGGATCTCCGACGTGCGGCTGGCGATCGAGGCGGGCGTTGATTTCGCCGAAAAGACCGGCCAGCTGGTGTCGCGCTCGATCATTCCGCGACCGCTCGACAACCTCAATATGGTGCTGCCGATCAGCGACCGCTTTTCGCGGCTGGTGTCTGACCGGGGCTATAGTCGGCTGAGCAATCAGGCCGTGGGCTTGCTCGAAACGCGCGGATTCCCGGCTATGGTGGGCGCAGCAGACGCGATGCTGAAGGCGGCAGAAGTCTATCTGTCGGGCTATGAGATCGTTGGGGATGGCCTCTGTACGGTCGTGATTCGGGGCCGCGTTTCGGATGTGGCGGTGGCGGTGGAGGCCGGAATGCACGAGGCCGACCGGATTGGCGAGCTGCATGCGGTGATGGTGATTCCCCGTCCGCTCGACGACCTGGAAGAATCGCTGCCCACGGCCAGCTGCTGGATTGAACAGCCCATCGCCCTGCCCGTAGAGATCAAGCAGACTCAAAAAGAGCTGGCTGCCCAGGAACAGCGCCAAGAGCAATATCAAGAACAGCGGCTAGAAATGCCCGACCTGCGCCAGCTGCCCCAGCCCGTCGGCGAACCCCTGGCCCAGCCCATTGCCGAACCCCTGGTGGAACTCCTGCCCGAACCGGAGCAGCCGCTGCGGCGGATTGAACAGCCAGACGTGATTCCGGTAGAGGTTTCCCCCGAGATTTCCCCGATGCAGCCGCTTCAGCCAGACGAACGGCCTAGGTCGCTAGGAGGGTCGCAGCTAGGAGGGACACAGCTAGAAGGGTCGCAGCCAGAACAGCTGTCTGAACCGTCGGATAAGCCAATCGTGCGGAAACCGTTCAAGCTACCCGAAGAAAGTATTGATTGAGGATGCTTTGCCGACTGGGCAAGCAAAAAGCGTGGCAGACTGGTAGGATCAGGCGCAGAAAGCCTCCCTGCCAGTTGGCTTGTTATACTGAGAGGCACCTCAGCCATAAAAAACCGCATTTATTCGTATTTCTTAATTTTTAGAATTATTTATGCAGCCTACCGACCCTAGCAAGTTTACCGAGAAAGCCTGGGAAGCGATTGTTAAATCGCAGGACGTGGCGCGGCGGTTTCGACACCAGCAGCTAGAGGTAGAGCATGTGATTTTGGCGCTGCTGGAGCAGGAAGGCGCAGCCCAGGTGATGCTCAATAAGGCCAATATTGACCCGAATCGCTTCAAACAGCAGATCGAGACCTTTGCCCAGCGCCAGCCCCGCCAGCCCTCCGAACAGCTCTACCTGGGGCAGGGCCTAGATGTCCTGCTGGATCGGGCCGAGGCTGCCCGCCAATCCCTGCAAGACGACTACATCTCGGTGGAGCACCTGCTGCTGGCCCTGGCCGAAGACGAGCGAGTGGGGCGGCGCGTCTACCGCGGCTTTGACATCGATGCTCGCAAGCTGGAGGCCGCGATTAAATCCGTGCGCGGCAGCCAGAAAGTAAAGGATCAAAATCCCGAAACCGGCTACCAGGCGCTGGAGAAATATGGCCGTGATCTGACCGAAGCCGCCCGGCAGGGCAAACTCGACCCGGTGATTGGTCGGGATGAGGAAATTCGCCGCGTCGTTCAGGTGCTGTCGCGCCGGATGAAAAACAACCCGGTGCTGATTGGCGAGCCGGGGGTGGGTAAAACCGCGATTGCTGAAGGGCTGGCCCAGCGGATCATCAACGGCGACGTGCCCGAATCGCTGAAAAATCGCCGCCTGATCGGCCTCGACATGGGTTCGCTGATTGCCGGAGCTAAATATCGGGGCGAATTTGAAGACCGGCTCAGGGCCGTGCTGCGGGAAGTCACCAATTCGGAAGGGCAGGTGGTGCTGTTCATCGACGAGCTGCATTCGGTTGTCGGAGCCGGAGCTACCCAGGGCACGATGGACGCTGGGAATTTGCTGAAGCCGATGCTGTCTCGAGGCGAACTGCGCTGCATCGGGGCCACCACGGTAGACGAATACCGTAAATACATCGAGAAAGATGCCGCGTTGGAGCGCCGCTTTCAGCAGGTCTATGTGGGCCAGCCCTCGGTAGAAGACACAATTTCGATTCTGCGCGGCCTGAAGGAGCGCTATGAAGTGCATCATGGCGTCAAAATTGCCGACTCAGCCCTGATCGCCGCCGCTACGCTCTCCGACCGCTACATCAGCGACCGCTTCCTGCCCGACAAGGCGATTGACCTGGTAGACGAGGCCGCTGCCCAGCTGAAGATGGAAGTTACCTCCAAGCCCGTGGAGCTGGAGACGATTGAGCGCCGCCTCTTGCAGCTGGAAATGGAAAAGCTGTCTTTACAGGGCGAAGGCCAGTCGTCGGTGGTGATCAAGGTCTACAGCAGCCTCAAGGACCGGCTAGACAAAATTGACCAGGAAATCACTGACCTGAAGCAGGAGCAAACCGATCTCAGCAGTCAGTGGCAGTTTGAGAAAGAGCTGCTGGATGAAATTAAAGCCCTGAAGCAGGAAGAAGAACAGCTGCGCCGCCAGATCGACAAGGCCGAACGCGACTACGACCTGAATACTGCCGCTCAGCTCAAATATGGCCGCCTGGAGGCCGTGCATCGCGATCTGGAAGCCAAAGAGGCTAGCCTGGTAGAAATCCAGAAGCGGGGCCAAACTCTGCTGCGGGAGCAGGTGAGCGAGGCCGACATCGCCGAAATTGTGGCCAAATGGACTGGGATTCCGGTCAACCGGCTGATGGAATCAGAGCGCCAGAAGCTGCTCCAGCTCGAAAGCTATCTGCATCAGCGGGTGGTGGGCCAGCAGGAAGCCGTGGAGGCCGTTTCGGCGGCGATTCGTCGGGCCAGAGCGGGCATGAAAGATCTGGGCCGCCCGATTGGCTCGTTCATGTTCCTCGGCCCCACTGGGGTGGGCAAAACCGAGTTGGCCCGCGCTTTAGCCGAATGCCTGTTCGACACCGATAGCGCCATCGTCCGGCTGGACATGTCGGAATATATGGAGAAAAACTCGGTGGCGCGGTTGGTAGGGGCTCCGCCCGGCTATGTCGGCTACGAGGAGGGCGGCCAACTCTCGGAGGCGATCCGTCGCCATCCCTATTCGGTGCTGCTGCTAGACGAGGTGGAAAAGGCCCATCCGGACGTGTTCAACATTCTGCTGCAATTGCTTGACGATGGCCGAATCACCGACTCCCAGGGCCGCACTGCCGACTGCCGCAACACAATTGTGGTGATGACCAGCAACATCGGCAGCGAATATATTCTGGATGTGTCGGGCGATGACACCCAGTATGAAGAGATGCAGCGTCGCGTCATGAGCGCCCTGCGTGGCCACTTCCGGCCCGAATTTCTCAACCGGGTAGACGATATCATTCTGTTCCATCCGCTCAGCCTCAAGGAACTGCGCCAAATTGTCGGCATCCAGCTCCAGCGGGTGCGCCGCCTCCTGGCCGACCAGAAAATCGGCCTGAACCTGACGCCCGAAGCCCAGAACTATATCGCCGATGTGGGTTACGATCCGGTCTACGGAGCTCGACCCCTGAAGCGGGCCATCCAGAAAGAGGTCGAGAACCCGCTGGCCACCAAAATTCTGGAGAATGCCTTCAATGAAGGCGACACCGTGGTGATCGACGTGGTAGACCACAAGCTCAGCTTCACCAAGGAAGCCGGACTGCCGGAGGCCGGACTGAACGGCCAGACCAGCCATGCAGCTAATCATGCAGCTAATCAAACAGCCAGTTCTGACCCGCCCGAATCGGATCAGGATGCGGGCCAGGATGCGGATCAAGATAGAACTGAACCAGTGCTGACGCCGGAAGGCTAGCCCGGAAAGTCAGCCCTTGGGGGGTTAGCTTGCTGATTCGCCTTCCACGATCTGGTGCTCCACAATTCGTGGATCGTCCACCAGCTCAGAGGCTTTTTGGATTTCGATCGCTACGAGCTGATCGTCCATGTCGTAATCAACCTTGATGCCCGGCTGCTCCTCGTTGTAGTCTTCAACGGGCGCGTCGCGAAACACAATTCGCATCACATCTGTAGCGGGATTATAGATGACTTTCATGCCGGTGATGTCCTGAGCGACAAGAGTAGAGAACCGTCCTCATCTTGGCAAGAACTGTCACAAAAGTGTAGTCACCAGAGCAAATTGGCTCCAGATCGCGGCTCAAATTGCGGCAAGAGGTCAAACCAGACTGCCTCAGCTGGGGTAACCAGAACCGTCTGGGGCTAGATGGGCAATTGCAGTAGCTTCCCCTAAAGTAGAGGCAGCATTATTCAACCTCGCCCTCTACAAGTCCTATGCGAACGTTATCCCTGATCTCTGGTCAAACCATGCCGGTGCTGGGTCTGGGGACCTGGCGGATGGGCGAATCGGCCAGCCAGCGCCAAACCGAAATTCGCGCCCTGCGGCATGGACTGGATCTGGGCATTTCTCTGATTGACACCGCCGAAATGTATGGCGAGGGCGGAGCCGAACAGGTGATTGCCGAAGCCATGGCGGGCCGCCGCTCCCAGGTGTTTCTGGTCAGCAAGGTCTACCCCCACAACGCCTCGCGTCAGGGCACTGTCGCCGCCTGCGAACGCAGCCTCCAGCGCCTCAAAACCGACTATCTCGATCTGTACCTGCTGCACTGGCGCGGGGCAATTCCGCTCGCCGAAACCCTAGAAGCACTGCAAACGCTACAGCAAGCAGGCAAAATTCGCAGCTACGGCGTCAGCAATTTTGATATGCAGGATATGCAGCAACTCGCGGCTCTGGGGCCAGCAGGCGCGGCGGTCGTGACTAACCAGGTGCTCTACAATCTCAGCCGCCGGGGCATTGAATTCGATTTGCTGCCCTGGTGCCGCCAGCACCGCATCCCGATCATGGCCTACTCGCCGATTGAACAGGGCCGTCTACTGCGGCACCCAACCCTAAAATCCATCGCCCAACAGCGTCAGGTAACTCCGGCCCAAATCGCCCTAGCCTGGCTGTTCCACCAGGACAATGCCATCGTGATTCCCAAATCCAGCCGCGTCGAACATGTGGAACAAAACCGAGCCGCCCTGGATCTAAAGCTGAGCGAGGCCGAGCTGGCTGCTCTAGAGGCTGCCTTTCCGGCTCCAGAGCGAGCAGAGCCGCTGGCGGTGCTTTAGGGAGGTGGGGAGGTAGGGAGGTGGGGAGATGGGGAGGTGGGGAGGGTAGAGCCTCGTTGGCAGGATTTTCATTGCTCCGGTATAGCTTGCACCTTGCTGTTTGAGCCAGTTGACAGCCAGTTGACAACCAGAGACCTAGCCCAGCAGCCAAGATTACTCCCCCATCTCCCCCATCTTCCCCATCTCCCCCATCTCCCTCTCACTCCAACACTTCTTTCCCCATCCGCAGATAGCGATAGCGCAGGTAGAGGCCTAGCGTCACCTGTTTCATGATCCAGTAGAAAACGGTCAGGATCAGAAACGTGATCAGCACCACGACTGCGGGCTGGCGGTCGGTGAGGTCGTTGATTGTTGTGATCACTACGTTGCCGGGATCGGTGACGAGATCCCAGCTGTTGAAGCGGCGGAAGCGGCCCATATAGATGCCAATCGCGCAGAGTAAATGGGTGATCAGCTCCGAAAGCCAGACAGCAATCCGGCCTGCGCCCTGTTTCTTGAGGTAATAGCCCTGGTTGATCAGGGAGGCCACGTAGGCTTCAAAGCCGCCGACAATCGCCGAGAGGTGCAGCGGAATCAGCACGAGCGCTACAATCCAGGCTGAGATTCCGGTGCGGGTGCCGCGAATCAGGTGGATGATGTCGGTGAGCAGGTAGGGGGCGTTGGGCAGAAAGGCGATGAAGACGACGTAGAGCAGCCACCAGCCCAGGGAGCGGGAAATCTTTTGGCGACGAAACAGCCAGAAACTGAGGGCAACTGGGATAAAAGCCAGAAATAAATTCCACAGAATCCAGCCGCTATACACATTCGACAGGGCCATTAAGAGTTCATACAGCCGTGATCGCATAGAGTTTCCTGAAGGAGTTCACCAGTTTTTCCAGGGTAGCTTGTCCCCGAAGAAAATCCGGCGGGTCCAACCGCAAAACGCGAAAAATTAAAAATTTTGGGGCTTTTCTCAGCCTAATTCGGGCTGGCCTTTAAACTGAATTCAAGCTTTAAGCCGACTGTATAACTCTGAGATCGCCTCGCTGCAATATCACAATCGCTTCACATCTCGGAGAGAATCACTCAGGTAAACCTGTAGAAGTTTGCTGAAATAAGGCGCTATTCTACAGCGCTTTGTCCCATCTGTACCTTTTGTTACTATTCGTAACAAATATAAATCATTTTTATTAATGAGCTAAGAAGTTTCAAAGTTGTGCTTATTGCATTCCTGATATAGTTTTCATTGAACCCAACGATTCGGGTGCAAAATTAAGATAAT
>JBJTUI010000211.1:0-3026 GCA_046080625.1 Elainella sp.
GCGATGAAAGAAGGCGACTTCGGCAAACGGCCCTAGCCCTAGCTGGATCGGGCCGAGCCGGGCATAGTCAAACTCGTCGGCAAAGGGCGTTTGGCGGCTGTCCTCGGGCAGAACCTGCACCCGCTGCATCGGAAAGCCCAGCCAGCTCAGGGGCAAATTGATTGGGAAGCTCCACTGATCGGGGGCAATGTAGACCTGGGCCTGGGGAAATCGGCGAGCAAACGGCCCAACAAACACCTTGTGCTCTAGCCCTGACACCGTGGGCAAAATGATGTATTTGACTGGCCCATGCCGATCCACCAGTTCCTGCATCAGCCGCAGACATTCCGGCGTCGGTGCCACGGGCGCATAGACCAGCAGCCCCCCTGCCGCCAGCCGCACCACGGTCATCCGAATCGGCACCACGACGTAGAAAATTCCCTGGATCTGGTCAAACGTCCAGATCTGATCCTGAATCACTTCCCGGCGCAGCGTCTGCCGCTGACCGTAGGGATAGATTGGCACCGGCAGCCAGTAGCGCCAGGTTTGGTCCCGGCGGTTGCTGCTGGGGCTGTTGCTGAAAAGGGTCTGAGTCGATTGATGTTGGTCCTGTCCTGCCATAGCTTGTTCGAATGCCACAAAATGCCGTCAGTGAGGCGAGTCATCACCTGCTGATCCTCTATTCTCTCACTGATGACGGGTGCTGATGAAGGACTTCTGGCGGAGCTTGTTGGCTGAAGTGATGCTTGCGCCAGTTGCCTCGAATCAGCTCGCTTTGGATATATCTATTTCGCGGTAGCAAAGCGAGTTTGCAGCCACCCATCTCTATCGTTAAGCTCGCCTAGGTGGTTAGGGAGTAGTTCGAATTCGCAACCCCCAGCAATAGCCGCGACTTTGAGCGTTATGATTGAGAGGCATTGAGAGGCAACAAAGCTTTGCAAATCAGCCCTTGTGTACTGTTGAAGTACAGATTGAACATGAGCGAGAAATATTCAGAAGATTTTAGTTTGTGGATTAACCAAACAGCCCAACTGTTACGGGAACGTCGTTGGCATGAAATCGATTTGCCGAATTTAATCGAAGAGGTTGAAAGCTTGGGCAAAAGCGAACGACGGGGGATTTCCAGTCAGCTGACTCGCCTTTTGCTGCATCTCCTCAAGTGGCAGTATCAACCTCAACGCCGCTCAGATAGCTGGCTTGACTCTATTACGGATGCGCGCACGCAGATTGAACTGGCAATTGAAGAGAGTCCTAGCTTAAGAAGTTACCCAACCGATCAGCTTGAAGAGAGTTATCAACGCGCCAGACGTCAGGCTGCTAAGCAGACAGGTATGGAGATTTCGAGATTTCCAGAGGCCTGTCCATACTCTGTAGAACTGGTCTTGGCAGAGGACTGGCTGCCCGAGAGCTAGCAATCAGCTCATTGGGCTAATTACAGTTTTACAGGTGTATCAAGCCAGGAAGCGGCCCAAACACCCCGCCCAGCAGCTTAGAGTATCATGGCAGATGACCTCACAAGGGGCCGCCTCTGGCCCGATCTGTCATGAATGCCAACTCCAGTCCGGTTCCTGCTGCTGATTTGCCCGTTCCCCCAGTTGGTCTGAAACGCCCCGAACTGCTGGCCCCAGCGGGCTCCTGGGACTGCGCCAAGGCGGCGGTAGAGAATGGGGCGGATGCGATCTATTTCGGGTTAGATCGGTTCAACGCCCGGATGCGGGCTCAGAACTTCACGGAGGCCGATCTGCCCGAGCTGATGGCATTTCTACATCGGCGCGGCGTCAAGGGCTACATCACCCTGAACACGCTGGTGTTTCCCCAGGAATTAGCCGAGGCCGAGCGCTATCTGCGGACAATGATATCGGCAGGAGTAGACGCGGTGATCACCCAGGATGTGGGTATCTGTCGGTTGATTCGCCACCTCTCGCCCGACTTCCCGATCCACGCCTCGACCCAGATGACGATCACGAGCGCTGCAGGGGTACAGTTTGCCGCAGATTTGGGCTGTCAGCTCGTGGTGCTGGCGCGGGAATGTTCCCTGAAGGAAATCAACAAGATCCAGCAGCAGCTGTCTGAACGGGCGATTGCCACGCCGCTGGAGGTGTTTGTGCATGGGGCGCTCTGCGTCGCCTATTCGGGCCAGTGCCTGACCAGCGAAGCTTTGGGCGGTCGGTCGGCCAATCGGGGCGAATGTGCCCAGGCCTGCCGCATGCCCTACGATTTAATTGCCGACGGCCAGCGGGTTGATCTAGGCGACCGCAGCTACCTGTTGAGCCCGCAGGATCTGGCTGGGCTGGAGCTATTACCTGAGCTAGTTCAAGCGGGTGTGGCCTGCCTCAAGATCGAAGGGCGACTGAAATCCCCAGAATATGTGGCGAACGTCACCCAGGTCTATCGGCAGGCGTTAGATCGGGCTATGGCGTCGCTGCAATCGGAAGAATCATCGGCTGAACGAGCTGAACGGATTTCTACCTATCACGTCGAATCCGACGAACGCTACAGCCTGGAAATGGCGTTTTCACGAGGGCTATACAGCGGCTGGTTCAATGGCATCAATAATCAAGAATTGGTGCATGCACGGTTTGGTAAAAAGCGCGGGGTATACCTGGGTGAAGTCCAGCAGGTCGGCAAAGATTACGTGGTCCTGAAACTAGAGGCACCCGTGAAACCGGGCGACGGGATTGTATTTGACAACGGCCATCCCCAGCGTCAGGAGCAGGGCGGACGGATCTACGGCGTCATGCCCCAGGGCAGCTTGACCCGGCTTAGCTTTGGCCGCCGCGACGTCAATTTTAGCGCCCTGCATCGGGGCGACCGAGTCTGGAAAACCAGCGACCCGGAGCTAGATCGCAAACTGCGCCAGAGTTTTGCAGGCGAGACAGCGCAGTTTCAGCAGCCGATATCCCTCACCGTCTACGGCACTGTCGATCAGCCGATGACGATCCTGGGGTGCGATTTGCAGGGGCACCTGGTGCGGGTCGAGTCGGCCATGCCGCTGGTGTTGGCCCAACGTCAGCCCCTGACCAGCGAGCGGCTGCGCGAACAGCTGG
>JBJTUI010000212.1:0-10615 GCA_046080625.1 Elainella sp.
GGAAGAATAGGGGTTTCAGCCATTTTGTGTCCAGAGAAATATGTCAAAAGCGCCAAATTCGTAATTATGCTTGCAGAAAATTTCTGAAAATGGTCGGCAAGAGGTCTGAACCCCCTATTCTGTCTAGGTTGAGCAATTACAAAATACTTAACATACATTGTAATCGAAAAGAGTACTGCCTTCCCGCCGATCCCTCCATAATTAGAGTATGGTTAACCTTGGTATCGCTAGAAACCAGTTTGGTGCTCGAGTTTCTGGTTAAACCACCTGCTCTCAAGACTGCTTTGCGGATGGCAGACCATTCCTACGGTATGTCACTTCCTACGGTATGTCACTGCGGCGTGGCTCAAGCCAGATCATCCGTCAGATCACGCTTTTGGGGCATCCTAATCACTGGCCACTATCAGACCATGGCGACAGGTTTAGGGAGGCCGTTATGGGGATCGTTGCAGTCATTCCCTGGACTGCATCTCAGCCGATTCATCGAGTCGTCTCTTGCGGATCTGTCCAACTTTGCAGCCGCAGTTTTCCATCCTAGAGTTGTTCATCCTAAGGAGTCTTGTAAAAATAACCTGAGCAGGCAAGGGGCTTAAGCCCCTTGTTCAAGCCAGTAGACCGATCCAGGTGATCAACTTATTCGTACAAGCTGCCTAAATCAACTTTCCCGGCCAACCCCTAGGCCAAATCTGGGCCACTTACAGCGATTTTCATTTCAGTCAGCTATAGGAGGGGGTGTGGGGGCGGTGCCAGCAGGGGCGTAGCCTCTGAACCCCACTGTCAATCCGTGGTTTATTGATCTGAAAGCCGCTGTAAAATCTGGACCGTTCAAATCTGGGCGGTGACTATGAGCAGCTGGGATCTCCCAGAGCCAGGTTCAGAACCAGATTTGCCGCGTCAGCCGAATTCATCAGTTAGGGAGTTTGGCCAAAACCTGCTCTGCCTCTGCTGTTCCTGGGTCTTGTCCGGTCTCAGCGTCTCAGTCACATCTCAATCAGAGTCCTGGTTTCAATTAGCTAGCTCTTTGGTGCAATCTCTAGGCCATCTCCCCAACAGTCCTTTCAGCATTTGTTTAGCCTCAGTATCTGTCTGGCCCGAGCCAGCCGCTATCCCCAAAATAGCCGGAATCAGCGCTGCTTCAGCGGTTTGTTGACCTTCTCCACCCTTAGTCGCTTGCCCTAGATGAATATCTCTCTCTTCAGAGAATTCATTGTATCAGTTCCGATCTGCTGTGAGACAGAGACCTGCGCAGAAATTTGGCAGCGGTTTCAGCAGATGGAGACTGCCGTGCTGCTGGCTGTGGATGTCAATCAGCGCCCCCTTGGACTCCTGCGGCTAGAGCGCTGGCTGCCTCTATTTGGCCATCCCTCCCGATCAGCCCGTCAGCGGTCAGCGCTGGCCAGCCCCCTGCAAATCTGGTTGGCCAACCATCCGGCAGCCCTAGAGCCGATCCAGATCGTGACTGTTCCTCCGGGTTCTGATCTAGACTTGCTCCAGGACTCGGTTACCGACGGTGGGCTTGGCAGCAGTCACAAGGCCAGCACCGGAGAGCCAGAAATGCCGGATGAACTGGCCGACTGGTTGGCCCATCTGACATCCGACTTGCTGAAACCCGGCGGTTTGGGGCTTAACCGAGTGGCGGTAGACGGCAGTGGTCGAGCCCTGGGGCAGATCGACAAACTCCGCCTGCTCCAGCTCCAGTTCCAGCAGCAGCCTGCTCCACATCTAAACCAGAGATGTTCTGATTCAGCGGCGATCCCCCACCTCGGCCCAGGGGGTTCCGACCTTGAACCCGTGCCCCATCCGCTGCTCGACCTGCTAGAACGGCTGCCGCTGCCGCTGATGCTGCAAACCGCAACGGGACATGTGATCAGCCAAAATCTGGCCTGGCGACAGCAGATAGGCGCGATCCAGCACCCCCAGCAGATCCGTCGCGCCGCTGCCCAGATTCTAGAAACGGCCCTGTCTTGCCGCACCAATGCAAAGCAGGAGATGCTCTATTCGGATAGGCCGGACCAGGCGCTTGAACCAACGGCTGAAGGCTGGTCTGGGGAGCGGGTTGAGCTGCAAACCGGGCCGCATATTCCCTGGGCAGCCCCGCTATCGGAGCCCAATAGACCCAGCTCGGCGTCTGACCAGCCTAGCGTCTGTCAGTTTGGGACTGAACCCAACACCTGTATTTGCCTCTGCCCTATGCAGAACGGGCAGGAGCGGGTCTGGCAATTTATCAAAATTCCCATGGGTACGGCTGCTCTAGAAACGGCGGCCCCTGACGGCACCAGCGCTCCGTCTCCCTTCAAGCTGGCTTCGCTCAGGTTCAGCCCTGTCCCCAACTGGCAGAGCCTGATGCAAACGGCCCAGCTCTGGTTGATTTGGGCCCAGGATGTGACGGAACAGCAGCAGGTGGCCAAGGAACTGGCGGCCCGCAACGCCGATCTGGTGCAGCTTAACCGGTTGAAGGACGAGTTTCTGGCCTGCATCAGCCACGAGCTTAAGACGCCCCTGACCGCGGTGCTGGGGATGTCGAGTCTGCTGAAGGATCACCTGATCGGCGATCTAAACGAGCGCCAGTCCCACTACGCCCAGCTGATCTACCGGGGCGGGCGACACCTGATCGCGATCGTCAATAACATTCTGGATCTGACGCGCACGGAGACGGGCCAGCTAGAGCTGCTGTTGGAGCAGGTTCACATTCCCAAGCTCTGTCAGCAGGCCTACGAGCAGTCTTGCCATATCCTAGAGGCCGAAGCCTTCAGCCCCGAAACGGCCCATCCCGACTTGAATTTCCAGCTTGAGATCCAGCCCGAGCTGCGCTATATCGTGGCCGACGAGCTGCGTTTGAAGCAGATGCTGATGAACCTGATTTCGAATGCGATCAAGTTCACGGAGCCGGGTCAGCCGCTGGGGCTGCGGGTTGAGAAGTGGGAGGGCTGGATTGCCTTTACGGTCTGGGACAGCGGCGTCGGAGTTCCTGCCGAGAAGCAGCACTTGATTTTTCAGAAGTTTCAGCAGCTCGAAGACCCGCTGACGCGCCAGTTTCAGGGGACGGGCCTGGGCCTAGTCTTGACCCAACAGCTGGCTCGCCTGCACGGCGGCGAAGTCACCTTTACCTCGGTAGCGGGCCAGGGCAGCCAGTTTACCCTGCTGCTGCCGCCCGTCCCGCCCCAGGCTTCTGTAACTAATTTGGCCCATTTGAATCTGGCCCATTTGAATCTAGTCAATTCGAACCTGGCCCATTTGAATCTGGGGTCGCCGCTCCCGACTGTAGCCTCTCCCAGCCATAACCGGCTGGTGCTGTTGGTTGAAGCAGAGGCCCATCAGCTCCAGGAGCGGGTAGAGCAGTTGGCCGAGCTGGGTTATCGACCGGTGGTGGCTCGCTCTGGCACGGAGGCAATTGAGAAAGCGCGGCGGCTCCAGCCCGCTGCAATTCTGCTCAACCCGGCCCTGCCCCAGCTCTCGGGCTGGGATGTTTTAACCCTGCTGAAGGCCGACAGCACCACCCAGGCAATTCCGCTGGTCGTGACTGCGGTGCGGGTCCAGAAAGACCAGGCCTACCAGAACGGGGCCGATGGCTTCCTCAACTTGCCCCTGGAAACCAGCGCCCTGAAACGCTGCTTCGAACGCCTGATCCAGGTGACGCCGCCCAGCCTACCCAGCCCGACCGATCTAACGGTGCTGCACCTCTCTGAAGGGCCGACCTCCCTGACGCTGGTGCCCCAGCCCACCTTTGAGCCAGGGCTGTCCCACCTGCTGCACCCTTACCACTGCCGCGTTTTAGAAGTTGACGACCTGGAGCAGGCCGATCTGCTGGTGCGGGTCTGGAAGCCCGATGTGGTCCTGATCGACCAGATCCAGGTCGATCCGCATCTGTTTATTCAGCGGCTGCGGAACTCGGCCCTGGCCAAACTGCCGCTGATCAGCTTCAGCACCGAGTTAACCCGAATTGCCAGCCAGACAGGGCTGACCGTGTTCCACTACTCCCTGGCCGAATCAGCTGAGCCGTCTGGACCCAGCCAACCCAATCTCGGTGAACTGGTTCAGATGATGCAGCTGGCGGCTGGTCGGGGTTGGGTGCCCCATGTCCTGATTGCCGACTGTGCTGGTCTAGAGCACGATGCTGAAGCCATTCGCCCCCCGGTCCGGGCGCTGGTGCAATACTTGCAAACCGCGGGTTTCCGCAGTGCGATCAACCACAGCTGGACCAAAATCCGCCAGAAGCTGAGCCAGCAGAGCGTTGATTTGCTGCTGCTCTGTGTGTCTTCGGCTGAGTCGCCTGCCACGATCACAGCGATTGTTCGGTCCCTGGAGGAGATTGCCCAGCGCCCGCCAATTTTAGTCTGGTGCTATCAGGCTCCCCTGGCCGCCCTCCAGCCGAACGCACCGGCTGAGCCAGCAGGAGCCGCCTTGGAACTCTGGCAGTCGGTCGCGACCCAGGTTCTGCCCGATTCGGTTTCGATTCTGGAACTGCTGGCCACAATCAACCAGACCCTGGCCGAACGTCGCCGGACTCGCCTCCAGTCTGCCGAGAAGCCAACCGGTAGACCGGCTGGCAGCTGAACTTAAACCCTGCCTGAAACTCTGCCTGGGGCAAGCCCTACCTAAGTTAAAGCCCCCGTTAAAGCCCCAATTTGGCGGACCACGGTCAGGGCCGAATAGCTGACGCCTGCTGTGCCCTCGCCCGGATGGGTGGAGTCGCCCACCAGCCAGAGCTGTCTAATCGGCGTGCGGTTGGCGAACCCAAACGGACCAAAGGTGGGAATCCGCTGGCCGATGCCGCCGACGATGCCCTGGTCGCGGGCCGTATAGCGGGAGAAGCTGCGGGGCGTGGCAGCCTCAACGTGGACTAGGGTTGTGGGCGTCAGGTCAAAGTAGCTGCCGAGACGGGCGATGGCCTGGTCGGTGTAGCGCTGTTTCAGGGCGTCGTAGTCTTCGCCCTGCCAGAGGTTCGGGTTGGTGAAGGAAGAGGCAATCAGGGTGGCATGGCCCCCGAGGGCGCGTCCGTCGCCCGGTTTGCTGACCGAGACAAACAGGGAGTTATTTTCGGCAATCGGGCCGTCGTAGTCGTAGAGAAACTGGAGGTGGGGCGGACAGTGGGCCGGAATCGCCGCCTGTTTGACGCCCAGGTAAATCACAAACGCGCCCGAACCCGGCGGCAGCTTCTCTACCCGCCGACGATAGCCTTGGGGTGCAGCTTCACCCAGCAACTGCACCAGGTTTTGCACCGTGACGTTGGCCACCACCTGGTCGGCCTGCTCTAGCCAGGTTTCGCCAGTTTTGAGATTGCGAATCCGCACACCCGTGGCTTGGCCGCCTGCGACCTGGATTTGCTCCACCCGGTGACGCATCAACAGCTGGCCCCCGTCCCGCTCCAACGCCTTGACCAGCGTATCGCTCAGGGCCTGCATGCTGCCCTGCAAGTGATACAGGCCCTGGGGCTCCTGGGAAACCCCCAAAGCTGTCGCGGCATAGAGCAGGGCTGTCTCGTCGGCGTCCACCTGGGAATAGAGCTTGAGCTGGAGGTCGAGAAAGGTTTTGAGCCGCTGGTCAGTCAGGCCATAGGCCCGCAGCATCCGGCCCACAGTGGTGAAGGTATGGGGCAGGGTGAGCAGGGTCGCGGGCCGCACCGCCTGGATCAGCTGGCCCAAATCCCAGAGGCTGCGCGGTGGCAACACCGGGTCGCGGGCCTGAAACGCCCAGCTATAGCGAAACAGATCCGCCAAGAGCTGCCAGAAGGGTTCGCTGCCCGGAAACTGCTGCTGCCGTTCGGCCTGCCAGCGCTCGGGGTCGCGCCAGACGTTGATCGGGGTAGTTTCTCCCGGCAGAAACACGGCACAGGCTGGGTCACAGGGCGTCGCCGCAGGAGGCTCAATTCCCAGTTCGGCAAAAATCCGCTGGTGGATGCCGCCCGACTCCAGGCCTGCCACCTGGGTCGCCCCCACGTCAAAGGTAAACCCACGTCGCTGAAAGGTAGAAGCACAGCCGCCCGGCACGATCGCCTGGTCCAGCACCAGCACCCGATAGCCCCGATGGGCCAAAAGCGCCGCCGTCGTCAGACCGCCAATGCCTGCACCAATGACAATGACGCGCTGGGCAGGCCGCCCACTATTAGCTCGATTCAGATCCGGCTCTGCCAAGCACCCGCTCCTCAGGTTTTCGAAAGTTGCGTTACATTTCTTTATCTATTCTAAGTCGTGGAGCAATTCCATGCGCTGCGAGCTGACCAGTAGGACGGCAAACCGAGCAAAAAAAGACCTGCGAAAGCTCCGCAGGTCATCAGATGTTCAAACACTAGCTTTTTAGCTGCCTACTTTTTAGCTGGCTCAAATCCGACGGGATTCGATCCCAATCGGGCTTTAGAACGTAAAGGTCGTCCGAATCGCACCGATGATTGCATCTTTGGTGTCATCGCTGTGGTTGGGAGCCGTCAGCCAGATCACGCCGGGTGTGATGCTGATGTTGTCGTTGAGTTGGAAGCGGTAGAAGCCCTCGATATGCAGGCCATTTTGGGTATCGGCCCGCTGGTCGCTGACCAAGAAACCGTCAGTGCCGCCCAGGTAGGGCTGTACGCCCACCACAAAGCCGAGCAGGCTACCTTTGGTTCCCAGGTCGGGCAACCCGATCGTTCCAGCATAGGTCCAGACCTGAGCGTCGCCCGTCTCAATCGCCCGCACTGCCGAGTAGGTAAACCAGCCGCCCAGCTGTAGGAACTTGGCGACCCGGAAATTCAGCGAGGCTCCGTAGGAGTTGACCACAACCGGCTGATCGTCCACCCGCACCCGCGAGCGCGAGCTGCCCGTCCCGGTGTTGAGCCCGACTGCCGCCCCGCTGCTGCTGCCCGCGTAGGAGTTGACGTAGGTAAACGCCACGGTGAGGGCATCAAACGGCTTGATCGTCAGCTGGGCCAGAGCACCATAGTCACCGTTGAACAGACCCGAGCCAGGGCTGGGGTTGGGGGACTCACCGGCCAGGTAGGCCAACTGGAGGCTGGCCTCATCAATGAAGTTAAACGAAATCCCAGCGCCAGCACCAGAAGCGGTACGGTAGATCGGGTTATAGCGGCCAAACCGCGAAATCGCGCCGCGACCGCCGCTAGCAAACGGGCTGACGGGGTTGATGAAGTCGAAATCGGTGAAGTCGCCCACCTGCGGCGCAACCATCACCGAGATATCACCAACCCGGAACAGGTAGGACAGGATATCGAGCTGGAAATCGCCTTCTGTGCCGGTATCAAAACCCAGGCGGCCTTCGTTGCCAATCACCGTATTGCCTTCCAGGTCCGTGGTGTTAAACCGGTCAAAGGTACCGGCCTGTAGACGAGCCCGCAGCCGATCTGTACCGGAGAAGCTGGTATCGAACGCCAAGCGTACCCGGCCTGCGGCAGTCGTGTTGTTGTTGGCCCCAAAGCCATCGTCGTCTGAGTCTTCCAGGCCGCCACCAAAGGCGTCTGCTATCCCGAAAATCACTTCGCCGCCCAGCTTGGTCGTGGTCGAGAACTGGTTGGCTTCCAGGTTGGCCACCCGGCTATCCAGCACATCTACCCGGCCTCGCAGGGCAGCTAGCTCAGCCGCAAATTCTTCCTGGAGGCGTTGCAGGGTAGCCAGGTCTTCCTTGGTGGCCAGGTCGGCTGTGGAGGCGGCCAGCAGTTCGCTGATCCGATCCAGACAGGCGTTCATCCCGGCGGCAAATTCAAATCGGGTGAGGGCGCGCTGACCGCGATAGGTGCCATCCGGATAACCCACGATACAGCCGTAGCGTTCGACCAGGGATTGCAGCGCCTGGTAGGCCCAGTCGGTCGGCTGCACGTCCGAAAACTGCGTCACCGAAGTCACCTGCCCCATCGGGTTAGCGGCATTGCTGCGGCGCTGGGTGTACTGGTTGATCTGGGTCAGCACCTCGGTGGTGTCCTGGCCGGGTTGGGCAGAAGGCGCAGCCAGACTGGCAGCAGGCGTCACGGTCTGCATGGGCTGAGCCTCTGTCCGCTGAACTGGCGCATCCGAAGGAGCCAAGCTGTCCGAAACCGGCTGGACTGCGACGGGTTGAGCAGCCTCGGGTTGAACAGCCTCGGGTTGAGCAGCTGGCTGCGCCAGAGTCGAGGAGACAGCTGACGTGGACGCTTCAGCAGATTCAAATGTTTGGGGTGCTGTTTGGGGTGCAGCACCCTGGGCCAGCGTTGGGTTGGAGGGCAATCCCAGCGACTCTAACTCGGCAGAAGCCTGCAGATCAGCGGCCTTAATAGACTCTTCAGCCTTGGCCGGAGCTGCGACTAAAGCGAATCCAATCACGGGCATCAGCCACAAGCGATGCCAAAAAGTATTTACCATATCCTCACACCTAGGGAAGTTAACTAGAAATCAACTAAAATCCAGCGATTCTCTGCCACAGCATCGCCAAGCGTCACCGAACGTCGCTGGGGCAGCAGATTTAGAACGACTCCTGACCTAGGGTGAAAGTATCACAAGCGACAGAAAATCCCTTGTTGTTTAAATGACACCCCCCTCCAGTTAGAGCTTTTTTCAGCTCAGCCAAATTGCTGATTTTAGAAGGTGCCCCTTCCCTGACAGCTCCTCTAATTGAAGTCTCTATAGAAATCCGCTCCGAAACTTGAGCGCAATCCAGCAGATTCGCCCTGTATTAGGAGCACCGGCTTCAAGCTCCTACTGCTATACAGAGAATTACGCCAAACTACCTAGAAGCGGCTTTTGCCTGAGTCTGACCGAAGGGGCAGAGGTCGAGGACGGCGCAGCGGCGACAGTTGGGCTGGCGGTAGAAGCAGCAGTTTTGGCCATGAAGCATCATCACCTCATGATTTATTTTTGCACGGCTATCTCAAACCTCAAAAGTGGAAGATTGCCTTTAGGGCAGCAAGTCTCATTCGTTTGAGATGAGACTTGGTAGTCACGATTTTAAATATGGGCTGTTTGAACCCAATATAGAAATCGTGACTACGGCCCAAGGCCCCATCGTTGCGGGTCTGGTTGTCCTCGATCTGGCCCCATCACCTCACTCCACACAGCGCGGCGGCCTCTGCCTCGCCAATCTGGTACTGGGCCTCAAACTTGACTTGCTCTATGCATTGCTGGTCGGTCCTGCTCGCCCATCGTTTTCAGGTCTGGCCTTCTCCAACTGGCCCCATCCGGGAGCTGCCCCAACTGTCGGTTTTTGCGACAACTTCAGGATGGGACTTTGCTACTAATCGGGGTGTGGTAAGAACTGGCCAATTTCCGGTCATTTGTTAGCCAGAACAACCAGGCAGGATGGGCATTCTAAGGGTAAAGCAGTACAGCCATACCCATGCCCACCCGTGCCCCCAACCTAGCCTATCGCAGCAGAGAATACCTGACCCCTGCTGAAGTAAGTCGCCTCATTGATGCAGCAGGGCAACGGGGCCGCCATCGGCTCCGAGATAGGGCGATACTCCTGATGATGTTCAGACATGGCCTGCGGGCCGGAGAAGCCTGCCTACTGCGATGGGATGGCATCATGTTCGATGCCGGGACTGTGGCCATCACCAGACTGAAGGGCAGTCAATCAGGGGTGCATCGTCTCCAGGCTGATGAACTGGACCTGCTGCACCAGCTCAAGGCAGGGCGTAGAGGCTTCTGGGTGTTTGCTGGCGAGCGTGGCGACAAGCTGACGCCCAATGCGATCCGCAAGGTGGTAGACCGGGCTGGGGAGACAGCAGACCTGCCGCTGCCGGTCCATCCTCATATGTTGCGCCACTCATGCGGCTACTACTTGGCCGAGCAGGGCATCCCAACACGGGATATTCAAAGCTACCTGGGCCACAAGAACATTCAGCACACAGTTGGCTACACAGCGGCCAATCCTGCCCGGTTCGACCGGATTAGATGGTGAAAGGCCCACTTCTCGCAGGCGCTGCGGGTTTGTTAGGGTTGAGGCATGAGCCATCCCACCACGACCACCGGCAAGCTGGCCCAACTCATTCGGCAACTTCCTGAAGCCGACCGGGTTCGGCTGCTCCAATTCGGCGAAGCGATGCTGGTGCAGAAATCTGGCAAGCGTCGCCAGCGTTCCCAGCAGCGAGAACGGCCCGTGATCGAAGATTGGCGGGTCGGTGGGTGAGGGCTGCCAGACCAATCAATTTGTCAGCGTCGCCAACATGATCGGGATGGCTGGTGTCCGCTTCACTTCGGTGCTGTTGGGGTTGGGCACCTCCAGCATCACCATATTGTCGGAGCCGCCAAAAAGGTCAGCTTTCGGCGGGCGCGTCCGGTTGTGGAGAGTTGGCGAGTCGGTGAGTGAGAGTTCTGCCGCCTCGCTAGGTTGTTGCTCCCCCGACAACCTCTGGATGCTCACCAGGTCGATTTCAAATCGGGCTGCACCCTGCCTTTTTTCCCGGAGCCGGGAAAAACTCCGCATGGCGAGGCTTTGACGGCTGAGGGGGCTGGTAGAATGATGGCTTTAGGATTGGTCATTTCCGCTCTGGCGCTCGCCGGGGCGTTTGTTTTAGGTTGCGCTGTGGAGATTCAGGTTCAGCATAACGCAGGCAATTGCGAATCAGATGCACGATACACAGTTGCACCTGGGTTTTGGGATAGAGTGCCTCAATTGCTTGGGGGAACCCCACTAACCCATCACAGCAGGCAATCAAGATATC
>JBJTUI010000213.1:0-9223 GCA_046080625.1 Elainella sp.
TACAGGGCGTCAGACCCGCTACATCCGCGGAGGCAGGGGCTGCAAAAGGCAACCACAGGCACAGGGCAAGCACCAGAGCAAACAATTTTCGCATGGAATTGTTTCCCTTTATTTACAAAAAACGAAGAATTCGTACAAAACGTTAAGTAGCTTGCACAAAAAGCTTTGAGCTGTGAGAGCAATCATACCCTCAAGGTCTGCCCTCTCAAGTTAAGCTCTTAAAAGAAGTTTACGTATTGGGTCAAAATCGCGGCAGAACTGGCCCCAATCTAGAGTAATTCTCAGCAATCCTAGAGCAACCTCTGTAGCACCTATTTGTATCAGCCTATGGCAACGGTTCTGGCAATCGAAACAAGCTGTGACGAGACGGCGATAGCGATCCTGCGCGATCGGCAGATTTTGAGCAATGTCGTGTCCTCCCAGATTCAGGTGCATCAGCCCTACGGCGGCGTGGTGCCCGAAGTGGCCTCGCGCCACCATGTCGAAACGGTCAACTGGGCAATTGAGCAAGCTCTGGCCCAGGCTTTGGCTGAGGCGGAATTAGGCTGGGCTGGGATCGATGGCGTGGCTGCCACCTGTACCCCTGGTCTGGTTGGAGCGCTGCTGGTGGGCCTGACGGCAGGCAAAACCCTGGCCCTGCTGCATCAAAAACCCTTTGTCGGGGTTCACCACCTGGAAGGCCATATCTACGCCTCCTACCTGAGCGAACCGTCTTTGGAGCCGCCTTTTCTCTGTCTGCTGGTTTCGGGCGGGCATACCAGCCTGATTCGGGTGCAGGACTGCGGCCAGTACGAAACCCTGGGCCAGACCCGCGACGATGCTGCTGGCGAAGCGTTCGACAAGGTGGCTCGGCTGCTGAAGCTGGGCTATCCGGGCGGGCCAATCATCGACAAGCTGGCCCAGCAGGGCAACCCCCAGGCGTTTAGCCTGCCCGAAGGCAAAGTCTCCCTGCCCCAGGGCGGCTTCCATCCCTACGACTCCAGCTTTAGCGGCCTCAAAACAGCAGTGCTGCGTCTCACCCAAAGCCTGACCCCGGCAACTCAACCGTCCGGCTCGCCCAGTTCGCCCGACTCGGCTATGCCCGTCGCTGATTTGGCTGCCAGCTTTCAAGCCGCCGTGGTGCGGGCGCTGACCAAACGCACAATTGCCTGTGCCCTCGACTTTGGCCTAACCACAATTGCCGTAGGTGGCGGTGTGGCGGCTAACAGCGGTCTGCGGCAGCAGCTCCAGCAGGCGGCGGCTCCCCACGGGCTGCGGGTGCTGTTTCCCCCCCTGAAGTTTTGCACCGACAACGCGGCGATGATTGGCTGTGCGGCGGCAGATCACCTGAACCGGGGCCACCGCTCACCCCTGAGCCTGGGAGTTCAATCGCGTATGCCTTTGGCCGACGTGATGCAGCTCTACCGGGCAGCCTAGCCAGTTCGAAACAGGCGTCCACAGGCTGCACCAGTGAGCTATAGAGCCAGGGTAGGGGGCGGCTGTCCTGGAAACCAACCCTGCATGCCCGACAGAACGACTGGGAATAAACAGGCCCTGACCAGATTGCGCTCATCAACCCGAATTGATATCTTGAGTGAAACAGGTCGAAACCTGCCATCTTTAGATTCGAGGTCAGCAGCGCGCCGCCTCCACAAGCTTCCAGATCAGGGTCAGCGCGTCGCTGTTTTTAATGTTGTTAAAGAACTGGCTTTGATACCCCTGGGTTGAACCCATTCGGCTGCATTATCGCACCAGCTTACCGTCGCATCCTCAGCATTGCAGCCCGACAGATGCTTGGGTCGATTCGAGCCGATACACTTGGGCTAAACATTTGGACCAGCTCACCCCCTTGGTTAACTGCACTGGCTAGCCGTCGGGTCAGCTGCCCCAGCTCATCGTCTCAGCTCATTGCTTGAGTTAATTGCTTTAATTGCCCAGTTAGCTTACTGGTTCGAGACTGTGATGCGCAGCCTCCCGACAGGCTACTCGCTGTGATTGGATGACAACCGCTGTGGATGACCTCTATTGGCTGGACCAGCTCCACCAGCATCGGGATTGGGTAGGTGACAAGGCCTTTTACCTGGCTCTGCTGAAGCAGCGCGGCTATTCGGTTAGGCCAGGGTTCGTGATTCCGGCCAGCACGCTACAGCGCTTTTTGGTGACCGTTAATTGGCAGGAGCAACTATTTGCCGATTTGCCCCATTCCTCGATCTACCTGGACACGGAGAATCCGCGTCAGCTCCAGCAGATCGCTCGCGAGATCCAGCAGGCCTTTGCTGACACCAGTTTGCCTCCAGCCCTATTAGATCGGGTGGAGGCAGCGATCGAGTCCTGGCAGACCGGGGCGGTGATTTTGCGTCCTTCGCTGGGGCTGCTGTCGGGCCTAGATCCAACCGTCAGTACCCGCACCAATGGCCTGCTGTCTTCCCGAATTTGTCCGCTCGATAGCTCCGCATCGCTGGCTCTGCTGCTGAAGTCTGCCTGGGCCGAGCTATTCAGCGCTAAAAGCCTGTTCTACTGGCAGCGGTTTGGCGTTCAGCTCCAGCAGGTGCGGCTGGCCCTGTTGGTGCAGCCGATTCAGTCAAGTCTGGCGGCAGGCACGGTGCAGATCAGCAATGGCCAGGTGCAAGTGCAGTCTACCTGGGGGTTAGGCCAAACGCTGGCCCTGGGAGGCAACGACCAGTTTTGGGGAGATCTGCACCAGGGCACTTGGTCAACCCAGACTGGTCAAAAGCTCTATGCCTACCGGCTGTCTGGCCCTACCTCAACCCCAGACCCGGAGTCCTCAGCCCTCCAGTCAGTACTGACGGCCTGGATTCCCGAGCCTGAACTGGGACTACAGCTAGAGATGGTTCCACCCCAGCAGCAGCTCCAGCCCTCCCTCTCCTCTGCCCAATTGCAGCAGCTCGGTGATCTAGCTCAGCAGATCGAGGCTGTGGTCGGCCTGCCGCTGCGGCTGGACTGGGCTTTAGAACCTGAACTGGGCCTGCATATCACCCAGGTGCTGCCCCGGTTTGAGCCCCAGCCCAGCCCTTTGTCTGATTTAGAGCCAGGATTGCCAGCCGGTTCAACCAGCCCAGCCCCCAAGCCGCTGCCTGCCCCTGCCTATTCTGCTGCTCCCCACGCTTTTACTCCCCATAGGGCTGGGGAAACCGATGTCCACCTGGTCGAGCCCTCCTCAGAGCCAGCTTTTCAGGTGCTGGTGGGCCTAGCAGCGGCCCCAGGACGCATCGTTGCCCCGGCCTGGGTCCTGGATACGGCCACCGGCACTACCGTTCCCAGCGGTACGATTTTAGTTGCGCCAGTTGTGACGCCCCAAATGGTGCAGGTGCATCAGGTCGCTGGGATTGTTACCGAACAGGGCGGCATGACCAGCCATGCGGCGATCCTGGCCCGTGAATTGGGTATTCCGGCGGTTGTGGGCGTCAGTCAGGCCACACAGCTGATCCGTACAGGGGATACCCTGGCCCTAGACGGCGAACTGGGGCAGGTCTATTGCAGCACAGCACCGTCGCTTCAGCAGCCAGAATGGCCTTTCGATATAGCGACTCCCACCCAGGAGCCTCCCGTCCAGAATCCCTCAGCCCAGGAACACCGGCTCAGTCCAGAGCTAATCGCTGGGCCACCCCGAGAGGCGAAACCCCAGCTCTGGGTCAGCCTCAGCCAGCTCAGCACCCTGGCCCAAGTATCCACTCTGCCGGTCGATGGGCTGGGACTCCTGCGATCCGAGCTGATGCTGCTCGATCTATTTGGCCAGCAGCACCCGTTGACCTGGCTACACCAAAGCCCTGAAGCAGTGATTGGAGCCCAGATCGCCGCTCGGGTGTTGCCTTTTGCGACCGCTTTTGCCCCACGTCGGGTGTTCTATCGAGCGCTGGATCTGCCGCCGGAGGGCAATTTTGCCAGGTTGAATTCCTCAACGAATTCCTCAACAGCGTCAGAGGCCCTGGAGCCTCCTGTCAACGGCGTTTCGATGCTAGGAGTGCGAGGTAGTCTGGGCTTTCAGCTCTATCCCGAGTTGCTCCAGGTCCAGCTCTTGGCGCTGCGCCAGCTACAGCAGCAGGGCCTAACCAACCTGTCGCTGGTTTTGCCGTTTGTCCGCACTGTAGAGGAGTTTTGCTTCTGTCGTCAGCAGGTCGAGCAGGCTGGCCTCTACGAGTCTCCCCAATTTCAACTCTGGATTATGGCCGAGGTGCCCTCCGTGCTGCTGCTCTTGCCCGACTACGCGGCGGCAGGGGTCGAGGGAATTGCGATTGGTCTGAACGACCTGACCCAACTCCTGCTGGGCGTCGATCGGGACCAGCCTCAGATGGCAGCCGCCTTTGACCCGTCCCATTTGGCAGTGCAACGAGCCATCCAGCAGCTGATTCAAACGGCAACCCAGCTCAACCTGCCCTGTTCGGTCTGTGGCCAGGGCTTCCAGCAGCGCCCCCAGCTTCTGGCCAACCTGCTGGACTGGGGCGTCACGGCAGTTTCGGTAGAGCCGCGGGAGGTGGATTGGGTGAGAAGGGTGTTGGAAGGCGGGGAGGTGGGGTGATGGGGGGGATGGGGGTGATGGGGAGTGCAGCCTGTTCTCACCGGAAGATTTACAGCTGTTTTTCAGACCAGTAGAGAGGTTAGGGGACGAATTCATGAATCTGTAAATTTATCCCTGTCGTTAGGCGGCCAGACCCGCCCGCGCGTGAACGGTGGGCTAATGGCAGCAAATACACTATTCGCGCAGCGTTCCCGCAGGGTAGTGTACTGAAACTCTTGTCCAGTCTGCCACTCTGCGAGAAGGCTTCGCCCATAGCAGACTTTCTCTCCTAGCCCGCGATTGATTTGCGGACGGGAGAAGAGCGAAGTGGCAAACGGGTTGGACACAAAATTTTTGACAGACTCCAAAAACCACCTCTCCACCTCCCCACCTCCCCACCTCTCCACCTCTCCACCCCCCATCTCCCCCCTATCTCCCACCTCCCCCATCCCTCCAAGCCAATATCCGCTACCCTAAAGTATCCCAACACCTGTTCTACTCGACCTCAACCATGCTCGACTGGCTGCGATTGCAAAAAGCTCTGACGGTAGAAGCGGAACATGGCTTCAATGATTTGGTCGGCAGTCAGTATCGCTTCAGCGAATTTCTCAGCTTTAGCCTCAACCAGCCGCCGACCGGGCTGCCGCGTTCGGAGCGCCAGCGGCTCAAGTCGATTGCCGATGAGTTTAGCCAATATGGCGACCTTAGCTTTGCCCAGCGCCAGCATCTGGTGGCCGAAACGCGGCGGGTGCTTTACCAGACTCGGCAGGCCCTGGAGGCTGTTGAACCGGTACCTGCCCAGACGACAGCTCTGGCGGCTCGAACGACGAGCGGCGACTCGGGGGCGGCCTCGGCGGTAGGCGGGACAGCTAAACTGACTCCCAGCGCTAAATCTAGCACCAGAACCAGCGCCAGACCCAAAACCACCAGCCTGGTGGAGAAGTCGGCTAAAGTGGCGGTGCGGCTGGAGCAGGCCGTCACCTACCTGCCCGGCATCGGGGCCAAGAACAGCGAGCGGTTGGGCAAGTTGGGGCTTTACACCGTGCGGGATCTGCTCTACTACTACCCGCGTGACCACATTGACTATGCCCGTCAGGTCAAGATCAACCAGCTCGTGCCCGGTGCTACCGTCACCCTGGTCGGCACCATCAAGCGCTGCACTTGTTTCACTAGTCCGCGCAACAGCAAGCTGACGATTCTGGATCTGGTGATTCGCGACTCGACTGGCCAGATCAAAATCGGCAAATTTTTTCCAGGACCCCGGTTCCAAAATCGCGGCTGGCAGGAGCAGCAGAAACGCCTCTACCCGGTTGGGGCCACTGTGGCCGCCTCGGGGCTGGTGAAGCAGGACAAGTATGGCGTCACCCTGGAAGACCCGCAGATTGAGGTGATCGACCATTCCGACGCCTCGATTGACTCGCTCAAGGTGGGGCGGGTGGTGCCGGTCTATCCCCTGACGGAAGGGGTGGGGGCCGACGTGGTGCGCAAAGCCGTGGTGGCAGCCCTGCCCGCCGTAGCCCAGCTCCGGGAACCCCTGCCGGACGGTCTGCGCCAGAAATATGACCTGGTGGATCTGCCGACGGCCATTGCCCAGATTCACTTTCCTGCGGATGCGGCGGCTCTGGCGGCGGCCCGGCGCAGGCTGGTATTCGACGAGTTTTTCTATTTACAGCTCGGCCTGTTAAAACGCCGCATCGCCCAGCGCCAGACCCAGGTCGGAACGCCGCTGGCTCCCACGGGTGCCCTGATCGACCAGTTCTATGAGCTGCTGCCCTTCCAGCTGACGGGTGCCCAGCAGCGGGTGGTGAATGACATCCTCACCGACTTGCAGCAGCCCGCGCCGATGAACCGTCTGGTGCAGGGCGATGTCGGGTCGGGCAAAACCGTGGTGGCCGTGATTGCGATTCTGGCGGCGATCCAGTCCGGCTTTCAGGCGGCCCTGATGGCTCCCACCGAGGTGCTGGCCGAACAGCACTACCGCAAGCTCGTGAGCTGGTTCAACTTGCTGCATTTGCCCGTCGAACTGCTGACCGGCTCTACTCGCACCGCCAAACGCCGCCAGATTCATAGCGAACTGGCCACGGGCGAACTGCCGCTGTTGGTGGGCACCCACGCCCTGATCGAAGACCCGGTGCAGTTCCAGCGGCTGGGCCTGGTGGTGATCGACGAACAGCACCGATTCGGGGTGCAGCAGCGGGCCAGACTCCAGCAAAAGGGCAGCTTCCCCCATGTCCTGACCATGACCGCAACGCCGATTCCCCGCACCCTGGCCCTGACGCTGCATGGCGACCTGGATGTCAGCCAGATCGACGAACTGCCGCCCGGACGCCAGCCGATCCAGACGACGATGCTGACCGGTCGCGAGCGCCAGAATGCCTACGACCTGATCCGGCGCGAGGTGGCCCAGGGCCGCCAGGTTTACGTGGTGCTGCCGCTGGTGGAAGAGTCGGAGAAGCTGGATCTGAAGTCGGCGATTGACGAACACCAGCATTTGCAGGATGTCTTCCCGGAATTTACGGTGGGGCTGCTGCATGGCCGCATGACTTCGGCAGAAAAGGACGAGGCGATTACCCGGTTCCGCGATGGCCAGACCCAGATCCTGGTGTCCACAACCGTTGTAGAAGTCGGGGTAGATGTGCCCAACGCCACCGTGATGCTGATCGAGCACGCCGAGCGGTTTGGCCTGTCCCAGCTGCACCAGCTCCGGGGTCGGGTGGGTCGGGGCGCAGCCCAGTCTTTCTGTCTGCTGATGAACAGCTCTAAGGCCGAAACGGCCCGCCAGCGCCTCTCGGTATTGGTGCAGTCCCAGGACGGCTTTTTTATCTCGGAAATGGACATGCGGTTCCGGGGACCAGGCGAGGTGTTAGGGACACGCCAGTCGGGCCTGCCCGATTTTGCCCTGGCCAGCCTAGTTGAAGATCAGGAGGTGCTGACCCTGGCCCGCGAAGCTGCCGAACGGGTGATCGAACTCGATCCGGCCCTGGACCGCTGGCCCCTGCTCAAGTCCGAACTCGACTACCGCTACCAGCGCCTGATGGGCGGGATGATTTTGACCTGATGCCTGACCCGACGCCTGATCCGCCGCCCTGACGCTGACCCGATAGCGGTGGCCCGATGGCGAGGATAGGGTTTGCCCTGATTCGCACTATCCTAGAAAGGCAAAATCAGCTTGTCTGAATTTCCGCGTGTCTGAGTTTCCTTTTCCCCCGTGATTGCCATGCTCGATATTCCTCAGCTGCTAGCCCAAGAGCTCAACCTCAAGCCCACCCAGATCAAAAACGCCCTGGAGCTGTTTGCCGAAGGGGCGACGGTGCCGTTTATTGCCCGCTATCGCAAGGAGCGCACGGGCGAAATGAACGAGGTGGAGCTGCGCGCCTTAGCCGACCGCCACAGCTACCTGACCGAACTGGAAGAACGCAAAGCAGTGATCCTGAAGTCGATTACCGACCAGGGCAAGCTAACCGGAGAACTAGAGGCCAGCATTCGCGACTGTTTACAAAAAACCGAGCTGGAAGACCTCTACCTGCCCTACCGGCCCAAACGCCGCACCCGCGCCACCGTAGCCCGCGAGAAGGGGCTGGAGCCGCTGGCCCTCTGGATCAAAACCCTGAACCAGCCCCAGGCCGCCCCAGCAGAGCTAGAAGCCGAGGCCGCGAAGTATGTTTCGGAGGAAAAGGGCGTCAAAACCGCCCAGGAAGCATTGCAAGGCGCGGCGGATATTTTGGCGGAAGAGATCGCCGAAAAGGCCGAACTACGGGCCTACCTGCGCGATTATCTGCTGGAGACGGGGCTGTTTGTCTCGCGGATCAAGGGCGACCATCCGGAAGGCTCGACCAAGTTCGAGATGTACCGCAGCTTCCAGGCCAAGGTGAAGGCGATTCCTTCCCACAACCTGCTAGCCCTCTACCGGGGCGAGGCCGAAGGCATTCTGGAGTTTGATCTGGAGTTCGATTTGGATGCCGTGCTGGGCTATCTGGAATCCCAGGAAATTCGCTCGAAGCAGCGGCCCGTCCGGCAGTTTTACCAGATGCTGATTGCCGACGCCTTTAACCGGCTGATCAAAACTTCGCTGATCGGCGAAATCAGGGCTGCCAAGAAGCTGGAGGCCGATATCGAATCGATCAAAACCTTTGAAACCAATTTGCGGCAGCTGCTGCTCTCGGCTCCGGCAGGCATGAAACCAACCCTGGCGATTGATCCTGGCTTCCGCACCGGCTGCAAGGTGGCAGTGTTGGACCAGACCGGCCAGTTTCTGGAATACCAAACCGTTTTTCCGCACCAGGCTGCGGCCCAGCGCCAGCAGGCGGCCAAAACCCTACAGGGCCTGATCGAACGCTATCAGGTCGAGCTGATCGCGATCGGCAACGGCACGGCCAGCCGCGAAACCGACGAATTTGTGGCCGAGGCGCTGAAACCCCTAGACCGCAAGCCGATCAAGGTAATCGTCAACGAGGCGGGGGCATCGGTCTATTCGGCCAGCGAGGTGGCAATTGCCGAATTCCCGGATCAGGACGTGACGGTGCGAGGCGCGATCAGCATTGGCCGTCGGCTGCAAGACCCGCTGGCTGAGCTGGTGAAAATCGACCCGAAATCGATTGGCGTCGGCCAGTACCAGCACGATGTAGATCAAAAGCTGCTGAAGAAAAAGCTGGACGAAACGGTGGAGAGCTGCGTCAACTACGTGGGCGTGGACCTGAACACGGCTTCCAAAGAGCTGTTGACCTCGGT
>JBJTUI010000214.1:0-2817 GCA_046080625.1 Elainella sp.
TGTAAATCCGGCGCAAGCCTCACTCTGGCATCCTGCATATGCATCCCAAGGATTACACCGAAGAACTAGATTTTCAAAAATATTGGTTGGTTCTGAAGCGTCGTTGGCTGCCTGCCGCCGGTATTTTCAGCACGGTGATGGTGCTTTCGGCTCTGGCCGCAGCTTTGCAAAAACCCTCCTACACCGCAACAGCTAGCCTGTTGGTCAAGGCGGATCGCAGTCCATCACTGGTCGGGCTTAAGGGAGTAGAAACCGGTGAACTGCAATCGCTGACAATGAATAACAGCCCAGTCGAAACCCAGGCCGAGATTCTGCGCTCGGAGGAGATTGCTCGATCCGCCATTAAGGCTCTAAAGCTGACCAACGACGAGGGTGAACCGCTACAGCCCAAGGATTTAACCGAGAATCTGACCGTCAAGAACGCGGCCAGCACCGACGTTCTACACATTTCCTACAATGATGACAGCCCAGAACGGGCCGCCCAGATAGTCAATAAACTGATCGCTGTTTATATCCAGAACAATATCTCGGCGAATCGAGCCGAAACAGCATCAGCAAGGGAGTTTATCACAAAGCAGCTGCCTAGAGTTGAATCATCGGTTAGATCTGCTGAAGTGGATCTGCGCCGCTTTAAGGAGGCAAATCAGATCGTCGCGCTTGACACGGAAGCGAGCGCTGCGGTGAATATTATTGCGACCATTGATCAGAAGATTGCCGACTCCCAGGCCGAACTGGCGCGGGTGACCGCGCGCTCCCAGGCTCTGCGGAATCAGCTGGGGATGGGGTCACAGCAGGCCAAGTCCCTCACGGCTCTCAGTCAATCTGCCGGGGTGCAGGAGGTGTTGAGCCAGTATCAGGAGGTGCAGAGCCAGCTGGCTGTGGAGCAGGCCCGCTATCGCAGTGGACATCCTACGGTGGCTAATTTGCAGCGGCAGGCCGACTCACTCAGACAGCTGTTGCAGTCCCGGATTCAGCAGGTTTTGGGCGGTCAGTTCCAGGTGGCAGAAGGCAGCTTGCAGTTAGGTGAACTGCGCGAATCGCTCACCTCTAATTTGATCGACGCTGAAATTGACCGGGCCAGCCTCGTCACCCAGACCAACGCCCTGCGCCAGACGCTCAGCACTTACCGCAGTCGAGCCAGCATTCTGCCCCGGCTGTCCCAGAGCCAGAGCGAATTGCAACGCAAGCTGGATGCAGCTCAATCGACCTATGAAACGCTGCTGACTCGCTTGCAGGAAGTGCAGGTAGCAGAAAACCAGAATGTCGGCAACGCCCGGGTGATTTCGGCGGCGGCCCTGCCCGACCAGCCTTCCGGCCCCGGTAAAATGCTGTTTCTGATTGCAGGCGGTGCAGCGGGTCTGCTGCTGGGCCTGTCGGCGGCCTTCCTGATCGACCTCTGCGATCGCTCGGTGAAAACTGCTCAAGAGGCCAAGGAGCTGTTTGGCTACACGCTGCTGGGCCTGATTCCGGCCTACAGTCGAGCTGCGGCTGGCCGAGGGGGTGTTGTCCCCCGCCAGCGGGTCACGGAGAACACGCTCGCCAAGGTTTTCCCCCGCGATCTGCCCCGCTCTCCGATCAGCGAGGCCTACCACATGCTGCAAGCCAACCTGAAGTTCCTCAGTTCAGATAAGGAAATTCGGGTGGTGGTCGTGACCAGTTCGGTGGCTCAGGAGGGCAAGTCGTCGATTGCGGCTAATCTGGCTGCCGCTGCGGCACAGGTGGGACGGCGCGTGCTGTTGGTTGATGCCGACATGCGCTATCCCCAGCAGCACCACATCTGGGATCTGATCAACGTCAGCGGTCTCAGTAATGTGATTGTCGGCCAGCAGGATCTGTCCAGCGCGATTCAATCGGCCATGCCCGGTTTGGATGTCCTGACGGCGGGCGTGGTGCCTCCCAACCCGGTAGCGCTGCTCGACTCAAAGCGCATGGCTTCTCTGGTTCGCAACTTCTCCGAGAACTACGATCTGGTGATTATCGACACGCCGCCTCTGGTGGGCGTCGCTGATGCCGCGATTCTGGGCAAAATGTCGGACGGCATTCTGCTGGCCGTACGGCCTGGCGTTGTAGACTCAAGCCGCGCTGCTGTTGCTAAGGAGTTCCTGCTGCAGTCAAATCAGCATGTACTGGGTCTGGTGGCAAATGGTGTTCTCTCTGATAAGGAGCGGGATACCTACTTCTATCACCGTCGCGAACAAATCGAAGCAGAGTCATCTACCACGGTTAAACTGCCATCGCTTGCTTCGATGCCAATCAACAACGACTCGGATCGGACCTAGGCTTTGACGCTTTAGGTTTGACCTGTCGAAATCTATTCTGCTTACGGTTACCATTAGGGTTTGCCATTGATGACTTCTTCTATTCCTCACAAAATTCTGACTGCATCCACACTTTGTCTCCTGCTCCAGCCGCTAGCCGCCAATTCGGTCTGGGCTCAAGCGACTAACTCTCAACCGGCAGCAAACTCCGCAGCCAGTCAGCCATCCCAGTTATCCAATCAGCAGTTATTCAATCAGCAGTTACCCAACCAGCCACTATCCAACCAGTCGGCTCAGGGGGCAACCCAAACGGGGCGGCATGCCGAAGCCTCCATAAGTTTGGAATCACCGGGCATTCCGGGTGGATACCGCCTGGGCAGCGGCGATGAAATTCAGGTGACGGTGTTTGGCTACGAAGAATAGACCTGTTGCTTTTTAACAGGAAAAATCGCTGAAAGCCTCACGCTGTATAGGTTGTAGCTATCAGCAATGAAAACACCGGAAAAGCCTTCTAGGACTGAATTTCACGGCTTTTTTGCCCTTATAAGGCAACAGGTCT
>JBJTUI010000215.1:0-7578 GCA_046080625.1 Elainella sp.
TGGACGAAGGCCCGATTATCGAGCAGGACGTGGTGCGGGTCAGCCATCGCGACCAGGTAGAAGACTTGATTCGCAAGGGCAAAGATCTGGAGCGGATGGTGCTGGCGCGGGCGGTGCGCTTCCATCTGCAAAATCGGGTGCTGGTCTACGGCAATCGCACCGTGGTCTTCGCCTAAGTTTTTCCCTAAATTCTGAGGCTCTGATCTCTGACTCCCTTCTCCCAAACTGGGAGAGGGGTTGGGGGTGAGGGCCAGCCCAGGAAATTGCAGGTTAATTCTCGTTCCTAGGAATGACCCAGCGCAGATCAAACCGATGCAGATCAAACCGTTAAGACTACTCGATCACGCCGATGGCGAAATGGATCTGCTAAGCTGTTTCACGATTTAGCTACATGAGCAGATCCTCACCATGACTTCTTCTCCGCTGCGCGTCTGTATTATTCTCGGCACCCGTCCCGAAGCGATCAAGCTAGCTCCCGTGATCCAGCACTTTCGGCAAGACCCGGCCTTTGCCACCCAGGTGGTGCTGACCGGCCAGCATCGGGAAATGGTGGCCCAGGTGATGGATCTGTTTGGGATTGAGGCCGACCACGATTTGGCGATCATGCAGCATGGCCAGACCCTGACCGACATCACCCAGCGCAGCCTCTGCGGGTTAGAAAAACTGTTTCAGGAGCTTAAACCCCAGATCGTTCTGGTGCAGGGCGATACCACCACCGCCTTTGCCGCCGCCCTGGCCGCCTTTTACCAGCAGATTCCGGTGGGCCATGTCGAGGCCGGACTGCGCACCGACAGTATTTACAACCCCTACCCGGAAGAGGCCAATCGCCGCCTGATCTCCCAGATCACCCAGCTCCACTTTGCGCCCACCTCCCTCTCGGTTGAGAACCTGGAGCGTTCGGGCGTGCTGGGCAAAATCTACAACACCGGCAACACGGTAATCGACGCCCTGCTCAACGTGGCGGCCCGTCAGCCTGCCTGTCCGGTGGCGGGGCTGGATTGGGACAGCCATCGGGTGATTCTCTCGACCGTGCATCGCCGCGAAAACTGGGGCACCCCGCTGAAGGACATCGCCCAGGGCTTTCTCAGCGTCCTAGATAAATTTTCCGACGCCGCGCTGCTGCTGCCCCTACACCGCAACCCCACCGTGCGGGAACCGCTGCAGGCAATTTTGGGCGACCATCCCCGCGTGTTTCTGACCGAGCCGCTCGACTATGCCGAACTGGTGGGCGCGATCCAGCGATCCTACCTGCTGTTGACCGATTCGGGCGGCCTCCAGGAGGAAGCGCCCAGTTTGGGTAAGCCGGTGCTGGTGCTGCGCGAAACCACTGAGCGCCCGGAGGCCGTGATGGCTGGCACCGCCAAACTGATCGGCACCGATCCCGATTCAATTCTGCGTCATGCGGCTGACCTGTTTAGCCAGCCCGATGCCTACACCAAGATGGCGACAGCGATCAACCCGTTTGGCGACGGTCATGCTTCCGAGCGGATCGCCCAGGCCGTCAAGGATTTTTTGCTTTAATGCCGTCAGGGGTTTAGCCTCGCCCAGATTTTGGGCTCATCCAAATCTATAGATCGCGGCGAAACTCTTCCAGCGCTTCGGTGAGCTGGGTTTGGGCAGCAGCAGGAATCAAATCGGCCAGCGGTAGTTCTAGCTTGCCGCCGCCCAGCTTCACCGGCACGCCCTTCAGCACGTCGTTCACCTGGCTGTCGCTGATTGAACCCGCCGTCAGCAGGGGATAAAACTTCTCGGCCAGGCTGGTGTGCAGCTTGGCATCGCTCAGGTAGAGGTGCCATTTGGCGACATCAATATAGGCTGACTCCCCAATCAGGGCCGCAAGTTTCTCAATGGCTGCGTTACTCATAGCGCCTTCCTATTTTGAATAATCGGCAATTGCAAAAACGTAGATCGCATGACCGACTAGAACCGTCAGCCAGATTGCTGTCAACCAGAAGGTCCAGGTCCAGGTTTCCTGTTGTAAGGTGCGAAAAAACCAGGCTCCAGAATTGCAGAGGGCAAATACGGCAAAGTGAACTGCAAAGTTCATGCGGTCGTCTAATTTGCGGTATTCAGGATCTTGGCGAGTTGGTATCCGAGACCAGCGGGGCGGCATAGGCGGTTAATGAATAATTCGGTAGCTTTGAGATTACTGAATCAGCAATAGAGCCATGCAATCAAATCAGTACAGCTCCACTGCCGAATTGGTCTAACTCTATAGTGAATGGATAGAGAGTGAATTGCAGAGAATCGGCTGCATAAACCCTCAGCTCTCCCTCAGCTCTATTGTAGGACGGTTGAGGATTTCTGGACTCCTAGGCGGCTGCACCGGAAGTAGGAAGTCCCAATCGGACAAAATCCTTCTTGCTGGAGAGGATCGCCAGCCGCTGCATCTCGAATCGCCCTGTCTCAAGCAAAATCCTGAGAAAAGTCTTGGGAAACGATCCCCTACCCAGCAAAAACCGCCGGGCTTTTGAACCCAGCGGTATTGCAATATCCTTAAGCGGAGCCTAGCGAATCACCGGAGCCTCAAACACCTGGGCCAGGGGTTTCACTTTCGATTCCTGGACAGCCAGAGTGGTGAGGGAATCCTCCAGCTTAGCCGTGATTGCCAGAGTTTTCGAGTCATAGATCTGGGTCACGAGCTTCGGATAGAAGCCAATGCCGATAATTGGGATCAGCAGGCAGGCGATAATAAACACCTCGCGCGGCTCGGCATCGACCAACACCTCGTGCTCGGTCAGCTCCTGGTTTTCGGGGCCGAAGAAGATTTCCCGCAGCATCGACAGCAGGTAAATCGGCGTCAGAATTACCCCAACCGCCGCCAGAATCACCACAATCACCTTAAAGGACAGGCCATAGGCATCGCTGTTGGCAAAACCGACAAACACCATCAGCTCGGCCACAAACCCGCTCATGCCGGGCAAGGCCAGCGAAGCCAGCGAGCAGGTGGTGAACATGGCGAAGATCTTCGGCATTTTCTTACCAACACCGCCCATCTCATCCAGGATGAGGGTGTGGGTGCGGTCGTAGGTTGAGCCGACCAGGAAGAACAGGCTGGCCCCAATCAAACCGTGGGACACCATTTGCAGCATCGCGCCGCTCAGGCCCAGATCGGTAAAGGAGGCCATCCCAATCAGCACGAAGCCCATATGGGAAATCGAGGAATAGGCGATTTTGCGCTTCAGGTTGCGCTGGGCAAACGAGGTGAGCGCAGCGTAGATGATATTCACCACGCCCAGAATCACCAGAATTGGCGCGAAGTAGACGTGGGCTTCGGGCAGCATTTCCACGTTCATCCGAATCAGGGCATAGCCGCCCATCTTCAGCAGAATCCCGGCCAGCAGCATGTGGACTGGGGCCGTGGCCTCGCCGTGGGCATCGGGCAGCCAGGTATGCAGGGGAAAGATCGGCAGCTTGACGGCGTAGGCAACCAGAAATCCGGCGTAGCACAAGAGCTGGAAGTTGAGCGGGAAGTCCTTCGCCATCAGCGAGCGCATGTCAAACGTCACTGTGTCGCCGTAGAAGGCCATGGCCAGCCCGGCTACCAGGATGAACAGCGAACCGCCCGCCGTGTAGAGAATAAACTTGGTGGCCGCATAGAGCCGCTTTTTGCCGCCCCAGATCGACAGCAGCAGATAGACCGGGATCAGCTCTAGCTCCCACATCAGGAAGAACAGCAGCATATCCTGCACGGCAAACACGCCGATCTGGCCGCCGTACATGGCTAGCATCAGGAAGTAGAACAGCTTCGGCTTCAGCGTCACCGGCCAGGAGGCCAGGATCGCCAGCGTCGTGATGAAGCCAGTCAGCAGGATCAGCGGCATCGACAGGCCATCGGCCCCCACCGACCACTTCAGGTCTAACGCGGCAACCCAGGTGTAGCTCTCGACAAGCTGTAGACCTGGGTTGGACATGTCGTACTGCGTATAGAAGGCATAAACCAGAATGACAAAATCAATCAAGCCGACTATCAGGGCATACCAGCGCACCGTCTTGCCATCTTTGTCGGGCAGGAACGGGATCAGCAGCGCTGCTAGGATCGGCAGCAAAATCGAGGTGGTTAACCAAGGAAAATCAGTAGTGTTCATTGTGGCTTCTTATAGCAGTTTGCTGAGGGCCGCTCCGAACAGGCTTCAGAAGCATTAACCCCTGGGTCTGCTCAGAACGGGTCTTAGCGGCAGAACTGGGCCGAAGGGAACTCCAGCCCTTCCAGCCTTTACCCTGTAATTCCAGAAATCAGCACCAGCCCCAGCACCGCCCCGAACACAATCAGGGCATAGAACTGAGCCCGTCCCGTTTCCAGGTACTTCAAGGCCTCGCCTGTCACTAGGGTGACAAAGCCAGCCAGGTTGACGACGCCATCCACAATTCGCAGATCCACCTCCAAGACTTGGCGAGCCATACGCCGCAGCCCTTTGATGAAGATAAAATCGTAGATCTCATCGAAATACCACTTGTTGAGCGAGAGCTGATAGAACGGCTGGATCTTGGCTGCAACTGCCGCCGGGTCAATTTTGCCGTTCAGATACATCAGCACCGCTAGGCTAATTCCGACTAGGCCAATGCCCACGGAACTGCCCGCCATGGGGATGAACTCAGCCCAATCGACCTCGGAGGGAATGCCCTCGATAATCTCACTGGGCGGATGAATAAACGCCTCGAAGTAGTTGGCAAATGGCGTTCCGACCAGACCAATCAGCATCGAAGGCACCGCCAAGGCGATCAGGGGCAGCGTCATGCTAATCGGCGACTCGTGCGGCTCGCTGTGGTGGCCGTGGTCATCATGACCTTCACCATGGCCCTCGCTATGGTCCTCTGGCTCAGCGTCCAGGGTCAGCTCCTGTGGGTTCATAGCCCCCGGCCCCAGGGACAGGCCCATTTTTTGCATCTGGGCCAGTTTGAGCTGGCGCTGGATTGCGGTGTTGGTACCCTTGAAGCCGCCCTCAAAGGTGTTGAAATACATGCGGAACATGTAGAAAGCGGTGATGCCAGCGGTCAACCAGCCGATTGCCCAGAGGGCCGGATTGGCGGCGTAGGTAGCCCCCAGAATTTCATCTTTGGACCAGAAGCCCGCAAACGGCGGAATACCGCAGATCGCCAGGGTGCCAATCAGGAAGGTGATCGCCGTGATCGGCATATATTTGCGCAGACCGCCCATCAGACGCATGTCCTGAGCCAAAACCGGGTCGTGGCCCACCACGGCTTCCATGCCGTGAATCACCGAACCCGATCCCAGAAACAGCATGGCCTTGAAGTAGGCGTGGGTCATCAGGTGGAACAGGCCAGCGCCGTAGGCACCAACGCCCATCGCCATCACCATATAGCCCAGCTGGGACATGGTGGAATAGGCCAGCCCTTTCTTAATGTCATTTTGGGTGATGGCAGTGGTTGCCCCGACAAAAGCCGTGACTGCGCCAGTCCAGGCGATCACGTTCATGGCAACAGGCACATGCTCGAACACCGGGTACATGCGGGCAATCAGGAAGACGCCAGCAGCCACCATGGTTGCAGCGTGAATCAGGGCCGAAATCGGGGTTGGACCTTCCATGGCGTCGGGCAACCAGACATGTAGCGGCACCTGGGCCGATTTGGCCACTGGGCCTAAAAACACCAGGATCGCGAACAGGGCAGCCAGACCGGCGCTGAGGCTGCCTGACTCGACCAGATCACCCAGCCGCTCGCCCATGATTTCGAAGTCGAAGCTGCCCGTGGCCCAGAACAGCGCCAGGATGCCCAGCAGCAGGCCAAAGTCGCCGACCCGGTTGGTGACAAACGCTTTTTGGCAGGCCTCAGAAGCCGCCTTGCGGTCATACCAGAACCCAATCAGCAGGTAGGAACACATCCCCACCAGCTCCCAGAACACATAGACCTGAATCAGGTTGGGGCTAATCACCAGCCCCAGCATTGAGGAGCTGAACAGGCTCAGATAGGCGTAGAACCTGACATAGCCCGCATCGTGAGCCATGTAGCCGTCGGTGTAGACCATGACAAAGAAGGCCACCGTGGTGACAATCACCAGCATCATGGCCGTAATGTGATCCACCGTGTAGCCCATCTGGAGCCGGAAGTCTCCCGCAGAGGCCCATTCGAACATATGGGTGTAGGCGGGATGTCCCTGGATCTGGCTGAACAGCAGCGCGAAGGACAACACCATGGCCGCGCCGAGCAGCGACACGATGAAGATGGCACCGGAGCGGCGCAGCTGGCTCGCTACTGTGCCAAACGAGATTAAACCTAGGCCCAGAATCATTGCGCCTGCCAGCGGCAAGACCGGAATGATCCAGGCATATTCATAAATGGATTCCATTGATTCCATGACTCACGCCCACTCCACTAGCGTTCCGATTGGGTTGGCAAAACCGTTTACATTGTGACATATGAGCGCCTGCGAGATGCTTAAGCGAAACCTAAGTCCTGCAAATCCCTGTCTAGGGGCACAGTTGGGGTCAACTTGGAGTTAACTTGGAGGGTTGACTCTGGGTCCAGTGTGCGCGGCTGCCTTAGTTGTAACTGTTCAATTTCAACATCTCGAAGAAAATTAATTTTAAATCCACAAATGGCAATTCCAGGAGCTATGGCAAGCCATCCTGCTGGTACTGGCCCCCGCGCCTAGCCCGTTGATTTTATTTCACTGCGGCGTATCTTCCTGTAATAGAACAAGCTAACGATAGACCATCCCGAGCAGTGCTTCAGGCTTTATCAGGTTTTAAAGCGATTGATTCTCACCCAGCCTCTTTAAAAGGAGAGATTCTTCCAACTTGTGAATCTTGACCAGCGATCGACCAGCGATCCCGAAGCGAGGCGGCGAGGCGGCATCGAAGCAAAAAACCTGGCTGTGGCCAGGTTACGAGCCCATTCTGGGCCAAAAAACTAGATTGAAACCTCTGAATTAGCCGTAGCTTTCGCAGCTGGAGAACCAGTCGTTCAGAGCGGCTTTTAATTCCTTCTAGCGAATCATTAGCTGGCGCAGCGGCTGGAAGGCCAGGGTCGCAGGCACATCGGATTGGGCGGTATTTAACTCAAAGCTACTGGTCAAGAGTCCCACCAGAACCCGGTAGGCTTCTTCCAGCAAATAGTGTTTGGGTTTGCCTTGAATCACAATCTGATAGGAATCGGGATCTTCACCGTTGCCGTAGCCTGAAATCAAATGTTGAAAGTAAGCAATTGCCGCTAACTTTTCAACCTCCTGCTTGAGTTGAAACGCAGTTGTACTCATGGGCTGCTTGCCTCAGTTGATTGGAGTAGTTTAGTTTGTGCGGTCAGGAAAGTTCGTCTGATTTTACAAACCCATGGCGCGGTTCAGTAATCGACACAACGGGGTAAAACCAGCCTTAAAAGCAGGCAATTTTCAGGATTCATAAGGTTCGACGGCTGCTGGAAGAACGCCTGGAATCAAAAACCGTAATAAATCAAAGACCGTAACAACCGGCTGTAACGAGCCCCATTCTGCTGAGGCCGATGGGCCGATTTAGACAAACGGGTTGATTCAACTGAGTCTGCTCAGGCTAGGTTACTCAGCCCGGATTCACGCTGAATTACTTAGATGGCGCAGCGACAGTTCCAGGATCACGGGTTTCA
>JBJTUI010000216.1:0-12644 GCA_046080625.1 Elainella sp.
CACAGGAGTCAAACTCAGTAAACGGGCAATGGCGGAGGTGGAGAAGCGATTGCAGCGCCTTCCCAATTTGCCGAAGTGGTTTATCGAAATCTCGGGCAAATCACCCTAGCTACTGGATCATTCTTTACTTGGAAGTCTCTATGGTCACCTGCTGTAACTCGCGCAACCAGCGCCCCTGCTAAGCACGACTCTGAATGTTCTAAATGCTCTAAATGTACAGCCTGAGCCGCATCCCAACTACCTCACGGTAAATGCACAGAAAATGTACAGCAGAAACATAGACCGGCAGATTCCCTGAACTGGAGGGACAGAAAACACCGCAGAGGCGCTTAAACAAACTCCCAGAACAAGCTCCCAGATAGTACCTTGCTCTATACTTCTGCTCTTTTCTAGCTGATTAGCTTAATCGTCTAACCAGTTTCCGCGACAGGAAACGGCAATTTGGCGGAATTCAGCTCCGTTTCGGCGGTTAATCTGCCGCTGCACCCTCCCAGGGGAAAGCTGAATGAGCTGACTTTTAATCTGACCTGGAGCTGACTTTGTCGATAGGCTGCGAGCCCTGGATAGGCTAGAGTAGGGGGTAATTACCGCAAAATTCCCAATAAAATTCCCAATAAAATTTTCAACCCATTTCTCCAGCTTGATTAATGTACAAGAAACTGCGAAAATAGGTTTTTAGAAATGTTCTACCAAATCCTGCTGCTAGTCTACATTTTGGCGTTCTGCTATCTGTTGATTGAATCTTGTCTGGGGTTGATCTCCTCCCAGTCAATATCCCAGTCAATCAAGGCCCCTGCCCCTGCCCTATACCGAATCTACTAGCAGTAGTCAGCTCCAACCCATTTCTGCTATTGCAAATCCTTCTCAATACTTCACCTTGAATCTTCTCTATGTTCGCTTTTTATGCTTTAGAACGCTGGTTCAGATGAGTCTCAGACGCAGCAATAGGCTTTCTGACCTGATGTTCAACTCGATTTGGGGTGTGTCCGTCAAAACGTTAATCTCACAGTAGATTTATTTTCTCCTTGTTCAGGGTCTGGGCAGCCAGGCCCTTTTTGCTGGAAATTTTGCAGCAAGCCTGCCGTTAGCCTGATCCGGAGCTGGCCCTGGTCGCGATACAGTTGTAACTCTAAGGCTGGCCATCTAACAGCTGGCAATCTAAAGGCGTCTAGGTCTGGTTAAACTAGGTCGGGGTTCCGATCCTGCCAATCCCGTCGATCCCTTACGCCCATACTTGGCGTCCATAGGAATACCCATACTGAATTTGAATGCGAGGCCGGAGCGGAGTCTGAATGCTGGGTACGAGCTTGAATCAACTCAACCAATTCGTCAAGGCGACGTTTGCGCTCAACTCAGAGGAAATTCAGCAGATTGTTGCTCCCGTGGATTTACCAGCGGTGCTGCTGCTGGTGCTGCTGGCGGGTCTGTCTTTTGCTGTGGGGCAAATCATTTTGGGTGCTGCGGACGAATCAAGTAGGCGGCTACGATCCCGACATCGTCCCCATTGCCCCATGACCCTGTAGTAGCGCGCTTTAAAAATTCAAAGGGTCTGGCGAGGGCCAGACCCAAACTGTGGAGTAATTGAATCAGAATGAGCTTTGATTACAAGGGGTGAACACAAACCCACAACACAATCCCTACAGGTTGACTAACCCGTCTCTTTAGGAGACGTAGAGCTTTGGTGGTGCGCGCCGCAATGCCTTTTGGAGGTAAAGAAACATTGAGCATTATTTGGTTCGCGCAATCTCACTTACATGGTTACTTCGGTAGCGTCTTCACTGTAAGCAAGTGCTGTGCCAGAACAGGAGCGGGAGGCACAAGGCTCAGGTCTGGGGAAGAAGGTTGTTTATTTGTGCCTATTCATAAATTACCATGCCACCCTTGAGCCAGGGCGATCGTTTACCAAAGTTGGCAATCCTTGACCAAAGTTCATTTCAGCCTTGTAATGTCAGCGATCTAACGTCACATTAGCGGCGCAGCAGGGCCTCCCAGGTAGCTGGCCCCACCACCCCGTCGGGTTCTAGGCCAAACTGGCGCTGGGCCTCCAGCACGGCTGCTTCGGTTTCGGCCCCAAACGCCCCGTCAATTGCTCCAGAGAAGACACCCAGCGCCTGAAGTCGCTCCTGGAGTCGCGTTACAGCATCGCCAGTCGAGCCAACCCGCAATACCGGATTTTCGGCAGCGGGAGCCGGAGTGGCTGGCGTATAGCTTGGAGTTGGGGCCGGGCTGGGCGCAGGGCTCGGGGCGGGGGCCGGAGCAGGCGGGGGCGTGGGAGTCGTAGGGGCCGGAGTGACTGGGGCTGGAGTAGCTGGGGCCGGAGTAACCGGGGCCGGGGAAGCCGTAGGGACCGGAAAACTGGGGCGCGATCCGGGTGCTGTTGGGCTGGGGGTAACTGGGCTGGGCGTGACTGGATTGGGAGTACCTGGATTGGGAGTAACTGGGCTGGGAGCACCTGAGCTGGGCGCTGTGGCCTGTTGAATCGGCGGTGGAGCGGGCAGCAGCCGACTCCAGGTTTCGCTGCCAACAATGCCGTCTGGCTGTAAACTCACGGCCTGCTGAAACGCCGATACGGCCTCGGCAGTGCTGGCCTGATATTGGCCGTCCACCACACCGTTATAGAAACCCAGCAGCTTCAGCAGCGATTGCAGTTCCGCCACGGCTGTGCCCTGACTGCCCAAACTCAAGGTTGGTCGACTGGTCGCGGTCGGGACTGAACTTGGGGAACCTGGGGCGGCGGGCGCTGGGGCGGCTGGGGACTCCTGCTCTTGACTCAAGCTCGGGCGAACCAATCCTAACGCCAGACCTGCGGTCAGACTGAGCAGACCGATGGCCATAGGCCAGGCAGATTGGCAACGAGCACAATAACGATTCACGGCCCTCATGCTTGGCTTAACCTCATGCTTGGCTTAACCGGTTGGCTTAACATGGATAAACAGCCGGGACGGCAATTGCCTATCTCAGCATCTCTCCAGAGACTTTACTACAAGACGTGAGAAAAGCTAAGCAACTGCATCAGCAACTGCATCGGTTTGACCATCGGCTGAGCGATTGGGGCGCTCTAGACTCCGTCTGGAGACAGCGGTGGATTTCTACCTATCAGGCTACCGGAGCATCAGGATGCACGACACTCTCCTGAGTCGGTTTCGCGGAGCCTATCTGGGGGCGGCCCTGGGAGAACAAATCGGCACCCAGGCTGCTGTGGCTGGAGGGGATACACCGACGGGAGCCGGTTCAACCTCGCTAGTCCAACTGCCCCGGTGGGTCAAGCAGCCCTTTTGCAATCCAAAGCTGAATCAACCTGCGTTCTGGACTGACCAAATTCTGGCCCAAACCTCGATGCTGCTAGATGGTAAACAGGGCGTTGTTCAACCCCAGTCTGCTGCTGTTCCCCAGCCCCCGGTTTCTCGGCCCCCGGTTTCTCAGCCCACGGTAAAAGCGTCCAAGGCAAGAACTGAATTCATGGCGCGACTGCTGCCGCTGGCCCTACAGCACCACGACCAGCCCCAAGTTCTACAGCATCATATAGCCCAAAGCTGGCACGAACACCAGGCTGCCTTTGACGCCCTCCAAGCTGACGCTCTATCGCCCGATCCCCCGCCTGATACCCGGCCTGATACCCGGTCTGACGCCTCAACATTCGACTCGCCAGACTTCTGGGCCGCTCTGATTCTGGGCCAGACGATCTCCCTGATTCTGCGAGAGCGGTTTCGCCCCCCAACCCTGATTCCCCAGGTGCTGCGCGATCTGGATCTGCCCGATCTGCCTGCTGTTGCGCCAGTTCTGTCTCAGCTGACAGCGATCCAAACCTGGTTGACCCAATCAGCTGATTTGGCGACGGTGGCACGGCGTCTGCGGACTGTTCAAGCAACTGGGGGGCAAGCAACTGGGGGGGAAGCAACTGGGGGGGAAGACGCAATAGCTCCTGAACTGCTGGGCTCAGGCGGATTGGCGGTAGTGCTCTACAGCTTTTTGAGCAGCACCGCAGATCCAGAGGCGATGCTGTTGCGGTTTGCGCGGCTGCAAGCGGCCCTATCCTGCTCGCCAGCACTGACCGGAACAATTTTGGGTAGCCTGGCCGGGCTGTATGGGGGACTGCCCAGTCTGCCGTTCGAATGGCGACAGACGTACAGGGCCGAACAATCGCCCCCATCAGACCAGCCAGAAACCCTAACTGAAGCCGTCCTGTTTCACCAGGCCGATCGGCTGCTGGCCCACTGGTCAGGCGTATGCCCAACCGCCGACTGGTGGTCGCGTCATCCCCACGTTGGCATCACCGCGCCTCCCCGCGTGATCCAACTCGAATGATCCAGCCGGTTGTATGCTGATCCCCCAGTGCGGGTCATTAACCCCGGTAAAACGCTCAGATATACTGGTAGAACATCGCAAGTCGAATCGGTCTACTCACGAGGCCGTTTGAGCCTCCAACCCGCTTGACCAGATATCCCAACTGCCTGTTTGATGATTGAACTGCTAATTCTCGCAGCGGATGTTTCAGCAGATTCCTTTGCAGCTCCCTTTACAGGCAATTGAACGGGCAGATGGCACGCTTTCCTATGAGCCAACCGAGCAACCGCAGATACACCACTCAAGATCACGGTGACGAGCAGGGCAGTAATCACCCGCCAGAACCGGCCCTCCTCCCGAGCAGTTTGTTAGTCGTCCCTGCCTATCCAGCCGTCTGGTGCAACCCATGAAACCTTTGCGAACGTTGGCCCAGCGGATCGTCTCATGGCAGCAGTCCCATCTGACTTTTAAGGTCGTCCTGCTTGGCTTAGCTGAGGCAAGGCGATGGAGCCAGCAGTGGCTGCGGCAGAGCTATCGGTGGATTCAGGCTAACCTCAGGCCGAGCGCAATTCTCCAGTTTATTCGCCATCCCACACCCCAGCGGCGTCAAACGATCAAGAGCCGGTTGCAGCGCCTGATTCTGCTGGTGTTGGCCCTGGTGTTGCTGACCAGTGCGATTGGCTACCGATTCTATAACGAGCCGCAGCTGGGCACGGATGCGATTGCGCCCCAGACCCTGCGTGCCCCTAGCTCGGCCAAGGTAGTTGACAACAAAACCACTGAAGCCAGCCGTAAGGCCGCCCGCATCGCCGCCGTACCGGTGCTGATGATTGACCAGGCCGCGAATCAGGAGGTCTACCAGTCGCTCCAGCGCCTGATCGAGCGGGGCAATGAATTGCACAGTCGGGCCGGAGCTTTTCCAGTGGTGGATACTTCGTTGCTCTCTACTTCCACCCAGCAGTATCTGCGTCAAGCCGAGGAATGGAACTGGCGAATTGCCCTGGCCACCATTGATGGAGTGGGAATCACGCCGTCAGTTCCAGCTAGGGATGCCAGTACCGAATCTGACTCAATGGATGCATCGCTCCAGGTGGCTGTTCTGGAACTACAAAACTACCGTCGCCACAGCTCAATCGAGGATTTTTCGGCCCTGACCGAAGTGCTGCTGCGGGCTAGACAGCGCTATGCCACCGTGGCTGCTTCCCTCCAGGCTAGTGGACCAGACGAGGCCAGCTTCTACGATGTCAGCATTCTCAACCTGACCGACAGCGAGTGGAACCAGACCAAAACCGCCGTTCGCGCCACCGTCGAGCGGATGTTGGGCCAGGGAATTGCGCCGGGTTTACCCAACTCCGTTCTGGAATCGGCGATTCAGGGCCACCTGGGCATCAGCCTCTCACCCGCAACCACACCTATCGCGACCAAGATGCTGCTGCAAGTGCTCAAGCCCAACCTGGTCAAGGATCCGGAGCAGACCAAACTCAGGGCCGAACAGGCAGCCCAGGCTGTGAATAACGTGGTAGTCGAAATTCGACGCGGCGAAGTGATCGTCAAGGCGGGCGAGCGAATTACCCAGGAAGACTTTGTACTGCTCGATTATTTTGGCCTCAGCCGCCGCCAGATCAACTGGGCCGGGCTGCTGGGATTCAGTAGTCTAGTGGGTGCAGCAGTGGCAATCTTCCTGCTGGTCGCGCGCCGGTTTAACCCCGGCTTGCGGCGGCGAGACTACTGTCTGATCCTGCTGCTGACCCTGAGCGCGCCGCTGACCGTAGCGCTGAATCTGCCCTCAACGAACCTGCCCGCAATCGGGCTGCTGCTAGGCAGCTTTTACGGGTCTGCCCTGGGTGCAACTACAATCGGCCTCCTGAGTCTGCTGCTGCCGGTTGGCATGGAGCTGCCCTGGACCAATCTAATTGCTAGCGCCCTAGGCGGGCTCTTGGGGGCTCTGATGACCAACCACCTGCGGTCGCGGGAAGAAATGGCGATGCTGGGTGGAGCGGTGGGGCTGACCCAGGGCGTGGTTTACCTGCTGCTCAGTCTGATTGTCAGCACGGCCAGCACAGCCGTCTGGTATGTGGTGTTGACCACGGCGGTGCTGCAATGCCTGATGGGTCTGGCCTGGAGCATTATCGCCCTAGGCCTCAGCCCCTATATGGAGCGGCTGTTTGACCTGATCACCCCAATCCGGCTGGCCGAACTGGCCAATCCCAACCGTCCAATGCTGAAGCGGCTGGCCGCCGAGGCTCCGGGCACCTTTCAGCACACCCTATTTGTTGCCACCCTGGCCGAAGCGGCGGCGCGAGCGTTAGGCTGCAACGTAGAGCTGGTGAGGGCCGGAACCCTCTACCACGACATCGGCAAAATGCACGACCCGCTTGGATTCATCGAAAACCAGATGGGCGGCCCCAACAAACACGACCAGATCAACGACCCCTGGCAGAGTACGGCAATTATTCGCAAACACGTCAGCGAAGGGCTGGTGATGGCGCGCCGCTGCCGTCTGCCCAGAGCCATCCAGGCCTTCATCCCAGAACACCAGGGGACAATGCCGATCAGCTACTTCTACCACCAGGCCCTCGAACTGGCCAAGGCCGACCCCACCCTGGTTGTCAACGAGGCCGACTTCCGCTATAGCGGCCCGATTCCCCAATCTCGTGAAACCGGCATCGTCATGCTGGCCGACTCCTGCGAAGCCGCCCTGCGCTCGCTCAAAGACACCACCCCCGACGACGCCCTAGCCATGGTGAATCGAATTCTGCGAGCCCGCTGGCAGGATGACCAGCTAATCGATTCGGGCCTGTCGCGGGCCGAAATGACCGTAATTGCCGAGATTTTTGTCCAGGTCTGGCAGCAGTCTAACCACCAGCGGATTGCCTATCCCAAGGCCGTGCTGAGCGGGGGGAGGGAGTGAGGGAGTGGGGAGGTGGGGGGATGGGGAGATGGGGAGATGGGAGAATTTAGAAACTTGGTCATGAACCCCGACTGTGGAAGCGTAATCTCCCAATTCACCCCCATTTACTTCTCTTCTACTCTCCCTACTCCTTACTGTGTAGCCAGCAATGGCTTGCAGATCTGTTCAGCTCTTTGAGTCCTCTTCTCTTTAGCACCTGTGGCCTTTACACCGTAGTCCGTCACCCCCATCTCCCCATCTCCCCACCTCCTCCCCACCTCCCCACCTCCCCACCCCCATGTCCCCCTCCCGCCAACTCGCCTTCCAAGCCCTGCGGGCCGTCCAGGGTGGAGCCTTTGCCGATATTGCCCTGAACCGGGTTTTGCAGGCCCAGTCTGCTTCGCTGGGTTTGCCCGATCGGCGGCTGCTGACCGAGCTGGTCTACGGCACGGTGCGGCGACAGCGGACTCTGGATGCCCTGATCGACCAATTTGCTCAGAAGCCCGCCCAGCAGCAGCCTCCTGACCTGCGGCTGATTTTGCATCTCGGTCTGTATCAGCTGCGCTATTTGAGTCAGGTTCCGGCCTCGGCTGCTGTCGATACGACCGTTGAGCTGGCCAAGGCCAATGGGCTGAAGGGACTGGCTGGTTTTGTGAATGCCCTGCTGCGCAAATATCTGCGCCAGGCTGAGGCCCAGCCGAACGGCGACTGTCTGGTGCTGCCTGCTGACCTGGTGAGCCGCCTGGGTGTACAGCACAGCTATCCCGACTGGATCGTGCAGCTCTGGATCGAGCAGTTTGGCGAGGCCGGGGCGGAGCAGCTCTGCGCCTGGTTTAATCAGCCTCCGGCCATCGACCTGCGGATCAACCCGCTGCAAACCTCCCTGGAGCAAGTTGAAGCAGCCCTGCAAGCCGTTGATCTGGCCCCCAGCCGGGTGCTGAACCTGCCGCAAGCCCTGCGCCTACCCGCCAGTGCGGGGGCGATCCAGTCCCTGCCCGGATTTGCCGAGGGCTGGTGGACCGTGCAGGACGGTAGCGCCCAGCTGGTTGGCCACCTGCTCGACCCGCAGCCGGGCGACTGGGTGATCGATGCCTGCGCCGCACCGGGCGGCAAAACCACCCACCTGGCCGAACTGATGCAGGATCAGGGCCGAATCTGGGCCTACGACCGCTATGCCTCGCGGCTGAAAAAACTCCAGGAGAACCAGACCCGCCTGCGGTTCCAGTCGATCCAAACCTTCCCGGAAGACAGCCGCCAGATTAAACTCACTGGGGTCGATCGCGTTCTGATCGACGCGCCCTGTTCTGGTCTGGGCACCCTGCACCGCCACGCCGACGCCCGCTGGCGGCAAACCCCCGATACGGTAGCCGAGCTGGCCCAGCTCCAGTTTGAGCTATTGGCCCAGGCTGCCACCTGGCTGAAGCCTGCCGGACTGTTGGTCTACGCCACCTGCACCCTGCACCCCAGCGAAAACGAGGCGGTTGTCCGTCGCTTCCTGCAAACCTTCCCAGACTGGCGCATCGATCCGCCCCTGTCGCCCCATCCGGCTGCGGCCTTTGTCCAACCCGAGGGCTGGCTGAAGCTGTTGCCCCACCAGGACCACCTGGACGGGTTCTTTATGGTGCGCCTGCTGGCTCCTGCGCCCGATGGCCTCTAGCTGTTAACCCTGCCCGTCTATGACTTCTCCCGCCGCCCCTAACCCTACCGTTCTTCAAGCCCTGATGCAAGCTGCTGGCATCTCCAGCCTGCGTGCCCTCAGTCGAGCCGCTGGCGTGTCGCGGCGGCAGGTCGAGCAGCTGCGCCAGGGACAAATTGCCCAGATGCGGGTTGGCACCCTGAGCCAGCTGGCCGCAGCCCTACAGATTTCGGTGAGCGACCTGCTGCGCCAGTTCCCGGTAGAGGCTATACCGGTCAACCTAGAGCCTTCTCCTGCTTCCGGTTCAGATGCCGCCCTCGAACAACTGCGCCAGGAATATCGCCGCTTGCAGTTCCAGCTCGAACAGCAGCGCATCCAGCTCCAGCAGACCTTTCAACAGGACAGCCTGCAAATCCTGGAGTCCTGGCTCACCTTCTACCCGGTGGCGGCCCACAAGGCCCGACAAGACCCCAGCTTTGCCGCCAGTAAAATGTTGCCTCTGATCAGTCCGGTCGAAAAGTTAGTTAGCGCCTGGGGAGTTGAAATGCTGGCCCCGGTTGGAGCCGAACTGCCCTACGACCCCCAGCAGCACCAGCTGACGGAAGGCAGTGCTAACCCAGGCGACCCGGTGATTGTCACCCATCCCGGCTATCGTCAGGCCGAAAAGCTGCTGTACCGCGCTAAAGTCAGGCCGGTTTGACCAGGGGCCGCGCATTCTGGAGCGAGATCAGGGCTGGTGGGCACTCTGGAGATGTTCGGGTTGATGCACCCCGGCGTCTCTGCGGAGATTCCGGTTCAGCTTTTGCTATCGCTTTTCCCAACCCTATTGGGAGCTGTGGGGCTCTTGCCGCGAGGCTGGACGCTGGGGCTGCTCTGCCACCCTTCACCCTAATTTTCTAAGGAGACATGCAATGCCGCTCGCCATTCCGGCCCTGATTCTAGCTTTCATTGGCCTGCTGATTTCGTCTGTTGCAGGGGTTTGGACCCTGATTCTGGCCTTCCAAGACCACTGGGGCTGGGGATTAGCCTACCTGTTTGTCCCCTTTGCCTCGCTGGTGTTCATCATCATGAAGTGGAGCAAACGCGCAGTCCGGCGCTCGTTCTTTTTGGGGTTGGGCGGCACTCTGCTGATGTTTTTGGGCGTAGGGCTGGCGGCTCCCTCTTTGACTGAAATGGCCCAGACCGAAATGAGCTACGATCTCCCGTCCGAGCCGGATGCGGAAGTTTCACTTGCGCCACAGAGTTCGCCAGAAAGCTCGCCAGAAAGCTCAATGGCTGAAACCGTTGCTGTCAGCTCGGGTGCTGCCTCAAACAACGCGCCAGAGCTGAAATCTGCCCCAGCGGCTGGAAACTATGACTACAAGCAGTCCATGTCCCTCGGCTATCTCGCCTTCAAAAAGCAGGATTACCAGACTGCCCTGATCAACTTTCAGCGCGCCCTAGCAGCCCGCCCCGGCGATCGGCTCGCGAGCGACGCGATCCAAAACACCCAGAAAGCCATTCAGCAAGGCCGCTCCTGAACGTGCCGCCCGAGCCATCGACCATTCGACGACCCCCGAGTTTTGCAGGTTTTGCCAGCTAAGCCTTTAGACCCGGCTTAGATTCCAGCCTGCAAAAGCACCTGGATCAAAGCTGGGAGGATGGGCGATTCGGCTCTTGGGTCGCTTCCAGTTGCTTGAGTTTGGCCAGCAGCTGCTGATAGTCGTCCAGGCTCAGCACCACTTTGCACACCCGCCCCTGCATATCGGTGATTAGTTCCTGCGCGTAGGGAAACTCTTCGGGCTGGGGCACAGACAGGCGCGTTTCGCCCAGATGCTTGAGCTGATAGGCCATGAGCTCGACTCCCCGAGACACCTGCCGCACCTGTCGCGAAAGTCGATGGAGCCGCTTTTTCTTGCTCATATTTAGCTGAAGAGGGGTTTGATGGCTAGGAAACTGGGCGACGAGCCTAGGGGCTGGGCGAGGCCGGAGCTGGGGTAGCTGGACTGGCGGCTGGACTGGCGGCTGGACTGGCCGGAGGACTAGCAGGACTGGCCGGAGCCGTGATCGCAGGCGGTTCGGCCTGACCCAGAATGCCGGGGTTGCCCGTGTCAAACAGACCGGCCACACAGGCGATCATATAGGTTGCCAGAGTTCCGGCAAACAGCGCCTTCCAGCCCAGAGAGGCAATCTCCTTACGGCGGTTGGGGGCGAGGGCGGCAATCCCACCGACAAAAATTCCCAGCGAGGCCAGATGGGCAAACCCCGATAGAGCATAGCTGACAATCAGCAGGGCGCGATCGCTCAGAACTCGGGTTTCGGGGGGCAGGGCAGTTGCCGCTGCCAGCTGTTGGAAGGAGGGAATTTCGGTTTGAAACAGCCGCTGACCAATCAGCACCGACGATTCCCACAGCTCGTTCCAGTTGAGCGAAACCCCGGTTAGCACCGTCAGGGGCAGAAACAGCGCCCCCAAAATGTTTTGCAGGCTGACATATTGAAAAAACCGACCAACCGCCTGGAGCAGGGCATTGGAGGAATCGGCCAGGTTGGCCAAGGCGACAAAAAACTGATTCACCAGAAACACCAGCCCCAGCACCGCAATCAGCACTGCCACGATTGAGGCAGCCATCCGCAGCCCGTCGGTCGCGCCGCTAATCACGGCATCCATGGGGCTGAGGCGTTCTTCCGGCTCGGCCAGAGTTGCGTCTAGCTCGGCGGCAAAAGCTCGGTCGGGCAGCTGGTTAGCCGTCAGGGGCGTCTGGGTTTCGGGCACCAGAATTTTGGCCAGGACAAAGCAGGCCGGAATCGCCATAATCGAAGCTGAAACCAAATGGCCCAGAATATTTGGAAACACAGGTCTGAGCACTAGGGCATAGATCGCCAAAACCGTGGAAGCCGTGGTGCCAAAACAGCAGGCCAGGATGGCACAGAGTTCGCTGCGGGTCATGCGGGCCAGGAAAGGCCGCACCACAATCGCCGCCTCAATCCCGACAAAAATATTGGCCGCCCCGCTCAGGGCTTCTGCACCGCTTAGCCGCATGGCTCGATAAAAAATCCGGGCAAACAGGTTGGTGATGATCTGCAGAATTCCGAGACTGTAGAGCAGCGACACCAGAGCCGAAAAGAAAATTACCGCAGGCATGGCCCGCACGGCGAAAATATAGCCCTGTCGCACGCCACAGAAGCCGGGCACAATCTCGCCCACCGTGCTGCTAGAGCAAACTTCGCCCTGGGCCAACGGTGCTAACAGCAGCGGCTCCTCTCCGGGCAGCGGCACCAGACCGCCAAATACAAATCGGGCTCCGGCGTCGGCGGCTTCAAACAGCACATTCAGCAGGCTGCTGAGGAATTGCAGCAGCTCGCGTGTCCCCGGCACAATGAACACCAGTACCCCTAGGGCCAACTGGAGCAGCAGCCCTGCAATCACGACGCGCCAGGGAAAATACCGCAGCTGTCGATTCTCGGAACAGAGCCAGGCAATGGCACAGAGGCCGAAGATGCCAAACAGGGAGATCAGATTCAGAACAGTCATGCTTTCCGGTAGACCGCAATCGGGCAGCGGCCAATTCTACCTACAGAGAATAGCGGAAAACGGTCGGGGTTTAGTTAATTTGTCAACAGAGCTGCAACAGAGCTGCAAAATCTGCAAATGCCGCAGGCTGTCTGATCCGCTGCTGCCCCACCGCAAAAGTTCCGTGTAGGATAGGATTGTTCCTCTTCGCCACAGTACCGGCATGAACCCCTCTGGCATGGACGCATTTGCCCTCACCGCCCCAGACTGGACCACAGCAGCAATTCACGCCCAGGCGTTTGGCTGCCCTACCTGCCATGCCCTCACCGACCGAGCCCAGCAGG
>JBJTUI010000217.1:0-6048 GCA_046080625.1 Elainella sp.
GCAAGACCGGTGGTGCAAGAGAGGTTGTATTGCAGAGGGGTGAGGGTAATGTAGTTCTGGCGAATCGCCTGGACATCGGTAGGGATCTGCTGAAACCAGGCCAGATCGAAATTGCTGCCCTTCAGCTTCAAGGCTTCCGGTGAGTCAAGCTGGGGCTCGGGCACTTCTTCCAGAATCTCTCCAGCCAGCCAATAATAGGTTTTTCCTCTGGGATCGATGCGTTTCTCAAACTGGTCAACGTAGCGCCGCACGCCCTGGCGGGTCAGGGCCACCCCAAGAATTTCCGAGGCGGGAATCGCCGGAACATTCACGTTCAGCAGCATCAGCTGGGGCAGGGGATCGGCAGCCAGCTGGGCCACCAGCGCTTCGGCAAAACTGGCCGCGGGCTGAAACTCCTGGGACGAGAAGCTGCTGAGGCTAAAGGCAATACTGGGAATGCCCTCCAGCACGCCCTCCATGGCCGCCGAGACGGTACCCGAGTAGAGTACGTCGGTGCCCAGATTAGAGCCATGGTTGATCCCCGATAGCACCATGTCGGGCGGCTCGCTCAGCAGGGCTCCCAGAGCCAATTTGACGCAGTCGGAGGGGGTGCCAGAACAGGCCCAGGCCGTGATCCCATCGTCAAATACGGACTCAATCTGCTCGGCCCGGATCGGTTTGTGCAGGGTGAGGCCATGGCCCGTGGCAGAACGTTCGCGATCGGGGCAGACCACGGTCACCTGATGACCAGCAGCAGCCAGGGTGTTGGCCAGGGTGCGAATCCCCAGGGCAAAAATGCCGTCATCGTTGCTGATTAAAAGCTTCATGGCTACCAACTTGTTGATCGAATATCCAGATCCCAGTGTAGAGGGCCAGGTTTCGGTTTTGGCTGAAAGGCGATCAATCCGGGACGGCAGCTTTTACACTGGTAGGGTAAAGCGCTATTTCTCGGTTCAGGCATGAGCACTCTGGAAACCCAATTGACCGCCCTCCGCCAGGAAGCCCAGCAGGCCATCGTGGCTCTGACGACGCTAGACGAGCTCGAACAGCTGCGGATTAAATATCTGGGCAAAAAGGGCAGCCTCTCCCAGGTGCTCGGCGGCATGGGCAAACTCAGCGCCGAAGAGCGGCCCAAGATCGGAGCGCTGGCCAACGAAGTCAAGGAAGCGCTGCAAACCAGCCTCGACCAAAAGCGAGATGCGCTTCAGGCCGCCCAAATCGAGGCCCAGCTGGAGGCCGAAGCCCTGGATGTGTCAATGCCAGGCGTCTATGCGCCCCAGGGCCATGCCCACCCGCTCACCAGCACGATCGACCGGATGATCGATATTTTTGTCGGTTTGGGCTACACGGTGGCCACCGGCCCCGAAATGGAAACCGACTACTACAACTTCGAGGCGCTCAACTTCCTGCCCGACCATCCGGCCCGCGATATGCAGGACACGCTGTTTCTGCCCGACGGCAACATTCTCCGCACCCACACCTCTTCGGTGCAGATTCGCTATATGGAAGAAAACGAGCCGCCCGTGCGGATTGTGATGCCGGGCCGCTGCTACCGTCGCGATACGGTAGACGCCACCCATTCGGCGGTGTTTCACCAGCTGGAGATTCTGGCCGTAGACGAAGGGCTCACCTTCACCGACCTGCGCGGCACAATCAAAGTGTTTCTAGAGGCAATGTTCGGCGAAATCCCGATCCGGTTCCGGCCCAGCTTCTTCCCCTTCACCGAACCCTCCGCCGAGGTGGATGTGCAGTGGCGTGGCCGCTGGCTGGAGGTGATGGGCTGCGGCATGGTAGACCCAAACGTGCTGAAGGCGGTCGGCTATGACCCGGAAACCTACACGGGCTTCGCGGCTGGGCTGGGCGTGGAGCGGATTGCCATGGTGCTGCACCAGATCGACGACATCCGCCGCCTCTACAACAGCGATCTGCGCTTCTTGCGGCAGTTCTAAGCTGGTCGTTTTAGCTTGGCCCACTTAGCTTTGATCTACAGCTTGATCTACAACTTCAGGGCCATAACGTAGACTAGAGCGTCAGACTGTAATGATAAAACTCTTGGTCGCGCTGGTAGCCCCGCGATTCGTAGAGGGCTTGAGCTTGAGCGTTCGTGATCTGAGTCGAGAGGCTGACCCGGACTGCCCCCGTCTGGGCAGCATAGCCTTCGGCGGCCTGCATCAGCTGACGGGCCAAGCCCTGCTGGCGAAAATTGGGCGAGACGAACAGATCGTTCAGAATCCAGATGGGCCGCATCGACACCGACGAAAAGCTGGGATAGAGCTAGGTGAAGCCAGCGGCCTGGCTCTCCTGAAGCGCCAGAAAAATCACCGAATCTTGGTTTTGCAGCCGCGCCGCCAGAAATGCCTTGGCTCCTTCCAGATCTGCCATCTGACCGTAGAAGCTGCGGTACTGGTCGAACAGATCCGCGACAGTCTCTAAATCGGCCAGATCGGCCTGCCTGATCTCCCGCCTATTCTCTGGAGCCATCGGCATCGCCCGTTAAATAGGTCGGCCCCAGATAGCGGCTGAGGTAGGGCGAGAACACCTCGTAGATCAGGGTCAGGGGGCGACCGTGATGCCAGAACAGGTAGTGCCTGCCCCAGAACGGCCCTCGCTGCCCGAAGGCCAATTCTAGCGGAGCCGAATCGCCGTAGTGGATGCCCTGCACATCCCGATATAGCTCGGTGCGCAGCCGAGCCAGACTGGCCCAGATCGGCAGCGAGCGGTTTTGGAGATAGTCATCGACGTGGCTAGCTTCCCACCAGGAGGTGGCGTAGGCCAAGCGCTGCCCGGAGGCAGTCCGCAGCCAAACCTGCCGCCGCACCCAGGGTGCCGGAACCATATGGATCGGGCTGGGCGCGCCCTCAGAATCTTCTCCGATCGGCGACATGTCGATCACGTCTACCTCGGTGGGTTCGCCGGTCAACAATTGCAAATGTCGGGTGGGAGAGCCATCGCCCAACAGCAGCAGCTGCCAGGCCGGAGCGAGCTGGGTGTGGGGAAGACCCCGCTGTACCACCGCCTCGTTGCCTTCCCAAACGGGGTCGAGGGCATACCAGGAGTTAGGTAAAATCAGACCGGTTGGCGGTTTAAATGCTGAAGTCAAGATTAGTTACAAAAGTTAAAGCTCTGATACTTATGGTAACAGGAGACTGATGGAGGCAGGCCAGATCCACCGCTCCAAAAATTCTGCCGCAAAATTCGCCGCAATCTACCGCAAAATTCTGCCGCAAAAAGCAATTGCCGCACCCTGCCGCTGATTCAAGTACTGATTCAGCAAACGAGTCCGGCAACCGAGATTGTCGCTAATTTAGGAATCTAGCTAATGCGGATGGCGAGACTCGAACTCGCAAGGCAAAGCCACACGCCCCTCAAACGTGCGCGTATACCAATTCCGCCACATCCGCAGGTTGGAATCGAGTGACCTCAGCTAGGCAGGGCCTCTCGCTCCAACAACCCAGTATACTCTGCCAGGATTCTATCTGACAACTTGATTCGGTTTGCCGGGACTAAACAGTTCACCGCGACAGAACAGCCCTGGACAAAATATTGAGAATTATTAAGTAATTTACTCGGGCCTTAAAAGGCTCGGGAATTGTGAAACTGTTCCTGAATCCAGCTTAGGGTGTATCAATGAATCAACGACAAGGACGCCGACAATGGCGTCGAAAAACCGCTTGGGTCCAGCTACAACCAACCAGCCCGCCAACCGCTTCAGCAGGCTTTACCCTGATCGAAATGCTGGTCGTGATCGTGATCGTGGGAATTTTGATGGGAATCATGGCTCCGGGCTGGCTGCAAACCCGCAATGTGCAAACCCTTAACACCGCCCAGGATACGGTTTTGCAGGCGATGCGACAGGCCCAGAGTCAGGCGATCAGCAAGCGGCGCTCCTGGCAGGCCGGATTCAGGCAGGTAGACGACCGGGTAGAGTGGGCCGTTTCAACCGCCGACGCCCTACCGCCCGACCCCCAGTGGCAGCCCCTGCCCAAGGGCGTCCAGATTGTCGGGGCAGAAACCACCCTGAACCAGACCAATGGCGTCTATCAGCTGGTGTTCGATCACCGGGGCCACGTATTGCCACCGCTGGGCCGGATCAATCTGGGCGGTCGGCAGCTTGACCGCAACCGTCGCTGCATTGTGGTCTCGACGTTCCTGGGCGTTTTACGCAAGGCCGCCGATCAGGACTGTGCCCAGCCCGAATAAAATCCAGGTCAATCCGGCTGCTGTTGGGGTCATTTCTGCCCATTTTTCAGGCCATTTCTATAGTTGATCTAAAGTTCAGCCCGGTTCCAGGTCTTGCTCTCTAATATGGAAGGTGAATAAACAATGCACAGACGTACCCTGATTCGCCCGTCTGCTGGTTCTTAGCTTCTGGGTTCTGGGCTCGCTGTTTTAACACGGCCTCCCGAGAACGGCCTGCGCTGAAGCAACCTCTGGGCAAATCAGCCTGCGTTAGATCCCCCTGTCGCAATCCGCTTTGATTGAACGACTAAATTCAACAGCAGGGAGATATTCAGGAGACCCTATGACCGAGATCGAACCATTGCCAGATTTGGCACCAGATCTGGACCCATCTGCCCTAGATCATGCCTACGCCCTAGACCGCGACTGCACCACCCTCTCGCGGCATGTATTGCAGCAGCTCCAGACTGCTTCTGCGGAGGCCCAGGATCTGAGTGCCCTGATGAACCGGATTGCCCTGGCGGCCAAGTTAATTGCCCGTCGCCTCACCCGTGCGGGTCTGGTAGAAGATGCGCTGGGCTTCACGGGCCGCACCAACGTCCAGGGCGAGTCGGTGAAGAAAATGGACCTCTATGCCAACCAGGTGTTTATCTCCGCCTTTGAGCAGAGCGGCCTGGTTTGTCGGCTGGCCTCAGAGGAAATGGACAGCCCCTACTACATCCCCGACAACTGCGCCATCGGCCGCTATACCCTGCTCTACGACCCGATCGACGGCTCCTCTAACGTCGATATCAACCTGAACGTCGGGGCGATTTTTGCGATTCGGCGACAGGAGGGCGATGACCTGGATGGCTCGGCCCGCGACCTGCTGCAAGACGGCCACAAGCAAATTGCGGCGGGCTATGTGCTGTTTGGGCCGAGCACGATGCTGGTCTATTCGATCGGGTCGTAGAGCAGGGTATAGCGACCGATGGCGCAGTTGTCGGGAATGTAGTAGGGACTGTCCATTTCCTCCGAGGCCAGCCGACAGACCAGGCCGCTCTGCTCAAAGGCGGAAATAAACACCTGGTTGGCATAGAGGTCCATTTTCTTCACCGACTCGCCCTGGACGTTGGTGCGGCCCGTGAAGCCCAGCGCATCTTCCACCAGACCCGCACGGGTGAGGCGACGGGCAATTAACTTGGCCGCCAGGGCAATCCGGTTCATCAGGGCGCTCAGATCCTGGGCCTCCGCAGAAGCAGTCTGGAGCTGCTGCAGCACATGCCGCGAGAGGGTGGTGCAGTCCCGGTCTAGGGCGTAGGCATGATCTAGGGCAGATGGGTCCAGATCTGGCACCAAATCTGGCAATGGTTCGATCTCGGTCATAGGGTCTCCTGAATATCTCCCTGCTGTTGAATTAGTCGTTCAATCAAAGCGGATCGCGACAGGGGGATCTAACGCAGGCTGATTTGCCCAGAGGTTGCTTCAGCGAAGGCCGTTTTCGGGAGGCCGTTAAAACAGCGAGCCCAGAACCCAGAAGCTAAGAACCAGCAGACGGGCAAATCAGGGTACGTCTGTGCATTGTCTATGCACCTTCCATATTAGAGAGCAAGACCTGGAACCGGGCTGAACTTTAGATCAACTATAGAAATGGCTGGAAGGAATGGGCAGAAATGGTCCCGACAGCAGCCGGATTGACCTGGATTTTATTCGGGTTGGGCACAGTCCTGATCGGCGGCCTTGCGTAAAACGCCCAGGAACGTCGAGACCACAATGCAGCGGCGGTTGCGGTCAAGCTGCCGACCGCCCAGATTGATCCGGCCCAGTGGGGGCAATACGTGGCCCCGGTGATCAAACACCAGCTGATAGACGCCGTTAGTCTGGTTCAGGGTGGTTTCTGCCCCGACAATC
>JBJTUI010000218.1:0-5004 GCA_046080625.1 Elainella sp.
TAGGTCGCTTCAGACGCTTGGCACGAGATTACGAACGCTTAGCCCAAACCTTGGTGGGTTTCCATCTGGTTGCCTTTGTCATCCTGATGCTCAAACGATTTGCGGAGTTGCCAGTTCAAAGTGCATAACACCCTCTAGAGCAAATGGTGTTCTTCCGGCCCCTGCCCGAGCTGGCCAACTACAAAACCCCAATCGAAGGACTCTACCTGACTGGCGCTGGTACCCATCCGGGCGGCTCAATCTCGGGGATGCCGGGGCGCAACTGCGCTCGTGTGTTTCTGCATGCCAACCGGCCTGTCGCCCAGAAGTTAAAAGATGTGCGAGATTCGGTGCGCTCTACTGTTGAGTCGGTCCTTAAAGGCAGCTCCGGTTCTTAGGGTTCTCAGGGCCGGACCCTCACCGCTGAAGGGCATTTTTTGTCATTTTCTGGCATCTTTTATCATCTTTTGGCATCTTGCCTTCTCTACCTTACTTTCTCCAGCAGTAGGGCCAACTCTATCAAATCTTTAAGTAAGAGGTTATTTTTTTATCATAATTAATGACAGAAGTATTTATACGGAAAAAGCCGTTAGGTCCAGCGGCACGGAGGGCAAACTGATTGGGGTAATTCTACTGATTTCTGCTGATTAGCCTCATCTCTGTCAACTGTTTCTGATTAACAAATTCCCCTGTGCCCGTCAGAATCTTAGATTTATGAGTTTTTTACAGCCGTCTGATTCTATCGATTCAGCGACATCTATTTCGGCAGAGCAAAGTCAGCATCAGCGGCCCGTCGCCTGTCATCTGGCTCGGCTCCAAGCTCTAGAAACGGCGAACCAGGAACTGCGGTTCATCGTTACCCAGCAGCAGCAAACCGAGGCCGCATTGCAACAGCAAAATCAAATGTTGCGCGAGCAGTTACAGCAGCTTCAGGCGACCCAGACCCAAATTATCCAGACTGAAAAAATGACCAGCCTGGGCCAGCTTGTGGCTGGTATCGCCCACGAGATCAACAATCCAATCAATTTCATCCACGGTAACCTCAATCCCGCCAAGCACTATATCGCCGATTTGCTAGATCTGCTGCACCTTTACCAGAAAACGTTTCCTCCGACTCCCCAGATTCAGCAGCAGATTGAAACCATTGATCTGGAGTTCCTAGAGGCGGATTTACCTAAATTACTCAACTCCATCACCGTCGGCAGTAACCGAATTCGCGAGATTGTGCGGGCTCTGCGGACCTTTGCTCGCCTCGACGAAGCAGAGCTGAAATTGGCCGACATCCATGAGGGACTTGACAGTACGCTGTTCATCCTCAAGAATCGGCTGAAGAGCAAGTCGCATCAAGAAATCAAAGTTATCAAAGAATATGGCAAATTGCCGCCCGTGGAATGCTATTCGGGTCAGCTAAACCAGGTTTTCTTGAACATTCTCAACAATGCTATTGATGCTTTAGAAGAGAAGTTTAATCGCGCTGCTGCGAAAGCCGAGCCAACCGGAGATTTGGATCTGCCCCAGCCCAGCCTGACTATCGCTACTGCGGTTGTAGAAACCGAGTCTGGCCCAGGGATCGAGATTACGGTTGCAGACAATGGCATCGGCATGACGGCTGACATTAAGCAGCGCATCTTTGACCCATTCTTTACCACTAAATCGATTGGCAAAGGAACCGGGCTCGGCCTGTCCATTAGCTATCAGATCATCGTCGATCGGCATCGGGGCCACCTGCAATGCTGTTCTACCCCTGGCCAAGGCAGCAGAATGCTGATCCAAATCCCTCTGGCAGGGCTGACTCGCGATCGGTCCTGAGGCAGGGCAAAACGAGCCTTGTCCTGACTGTTTCAAACTGCCTGCTGCGAATCGGCCCATATCCAGCTCGATCCGGCCCTGTCCAGCCCAGAATCCTCTAGAATAATTTTAGTATTTCTTAATATTTGCTGGAGGGCACTATGCTGGAGAGCTTGGGTGAACAACTGAGTCAATTGCTGGAACCGATTGCCGCTATATTTCGCGATCTGAACGTGCCAGAACCGATTGTGCATTGGGGGCATCCGGTGATGATGGGAATTGTGGTGCTGGCCATGGGCAGTGCCGTAGCCTGGACAGGCTGGCGGGGGCGGCAGCTAGGCGGTGAGGGAGCCGCTAAAAGCTGGACCGAGCACAAGAAAATTGCGCCGCTGATGTTCCTGTTCATCGCTTTGGGCTACACGGGAGGCATCCTGTCGCTGGTGATGCAGGGGCAGCCGGTGTTGTCGAGCCCCCACTTCGTCACGGGCACAGTGGCGCTGCTGCTGTTAGCCACCAATGGCGTACTGGTCGCTATTAGCGGGAAGAATAGGGGCGCGTTGCGGACAGCCCATGCCTACATCGGCAGCATCGCCCTGCTGCTCCTGCTGGTGCATGGCGCTTTTGGTCTTCAGCTGGGTCTGTCGATCTAGCCTGTTCCGAGCCCCCGGTTGCTTCCGCGTCATCCCACACCGCAACGTCGTCGCCCCTACTTATCTACTGCCAATTGAGTTAGTCAGGGTGCATCATGATTGCGATCATCGTTGCGATTGTTTGTTTGGCCTACATTGGGGGGCTGCTGCTGACGGGCTTGCCCGAGTTAGTCCCCCTGCCCGAAACCGTAGCCGGTCTGCCCGTGGGAGGACTGGCCCTGCTGTTGGGCGGAGTGGCCGCCGCGAGTCTGATTCGCCGAGTTTGGCGGGCGGCTCCCAAGCCCTGGGTCTGGCTGGTGGCCGGATTGATTGGCCTGCTGGCTAGCCTCTACTGCGAGCTGCGCCAGCCCCAACCCACTCCTGACGATATTTGCCACCTGATCAAGCCAGACAGGCCCAGCGCCGTTTGTACGGTTGAGGCCAAGGCTGCGGTTCAGGCCAAAGCCGAAATTTCCCTGATTCAGGTCAGGGGTGAGGTGAAAACGCCGCCCCGGCTAACCCGCAGTCAGCAGCTCCAGTTTGAGCTAGATGCTGCCCAGGTGACTGGCCTAGATCGCACTAAAACCGTGAGCCTGCCAGAACAGCCGATTGCGGGTCGGCTCTACGTCACCCTGCCGCCCACCCTGGGGGAACAGCTCTATCCCGGCCTGAGCGTTACCCTGAGCGGCAGACCCTCCCGGCCCAAACCCGCAGCCAATCCGGGCGAGTTCGATTTTCAGCGCTATTTGGCTCAACAGGGCATCTTTACGATACTGCGGGCCAGGGCAGTCGAATATCCCAGCGGTCCCAAACCTGCGCCGCCCCTGTTCTGGCAGATTCGACAGCGGATTGTCCAGGTGCAGGCTATGGGCCTTGGTCAACCCGAAGCGGCTCTGGTCAGCGCCATGGTGATGGGCAAACGGGCCGTAGATCTACCCTTCTCTGTCCAGGATCAGTTCAAACAGACTGGGCTGGCCCATGCTCTGGCTGCTTCCGGGGCCCAGGTAACGCTGCTGCTGGGTGTCGTTCTGGCCCTGACCCAGCGATTCTCGGCTCCGATCCGGTTTGGCCTGGGCAGCGGTATTTTAGTGCTCTACATTGGCCTGACCGGGCTTGAGCCTTCGGTCCTGCGGGCGGGGCTGATGGGCTTCGCGACGCTGGTAGCGCTGGTGGCCGACCGTAAGGTGAAGCCGCTCAACTCGCTGCTGGTGGCAGCGGTGCTGCTGTTACTCTACCAGCCGGGCTGGATCTTCGACCTCGGCTTTCAGCTCAGCTTTCTGGCGACACTGGGCCTGTTGGTCACGGTGCCAATCCTTAGCAAATGGCTGGACTGGCTGCCCAGCGCCATCACCCCCCTGTTTGCCGTGCCGATTGCCGCCTACCTCTGGACAATGCCGCTGCTGTTGTTTACGTTTGGCAACGTTTCGCCCTACAGCATCCCAATCAACGTGTTGGCCAGCCCGCTGATTGGGGCGATCAGCCTCGGCGGCATGGCCAGCGCCGCAGCAGCACTCCTCTACCCGCCCCTGGGCAGTTTGCTGGCCTGGCTGCTCTCCTACCCGGCCCACCTGTTCCTCAAGCTGGCTGAAATTGGTGGTCAATTGCCCGGCACCGCTATCGCAGTCGGCACCATCAGCGCCCTACAGGTCTTGCTGCTCTACGGCCTGATTGTGCTAATCTGGCGCTGGCAGAAAGTCCATCGCTACTGGGGGTTGGCGCTGGTATTTGGGCTGGCGCTGGTGGCCATACCGAGCTACAGCGCTTCTGACTCTCAGGTGACAGTCCTGGCTACTTCGGGTTCCCCAATGCTGGTCGTGCAAGACCAGGGCAAAACCGGCCTGATCTACGGCGGTGACAGCAACCAAGTCCGGTTTACGCTGCTGCCCTTCCTGCAAAAACAGGGCATCAACCAGCTGAGCTGGGCTGTGGCCCCCAGCCTCGATGCCGATGAACTAGAGGGCTGGCAGCAGGTCGTTGCGGTCAAACCACCGCGCCTGTTCTATAGCAGCCCCGATCGCTCGCTCTCCTCCGATGCCATCCAGACCTACCGCGCCCTATCCCAACAGGTGAAAACCCAGCAGGGCACAGCTCTCCCGCTTACCCTGGGTCAGCAACTGCGATTTGGCAGAACTACGGTTACAGCGATCCACAGCAAACCCGACCTGCTGTTGCTGCAGGCCCAGGGGCAGACTTGGCTCTGGTTCAGCGGTGTGCCTGCGGCCAAACAAACCGACTGGCTGCAAAAATTACCGGTTCTGGACGGCATTGGCTGGTCGGGCAAGGCGCTGCCCCCTGCCTGGCTGAATCGGCTCAACCCGCGTCAGGCGATTGTGTTTGGCGACCTCGATGCCCAGACGGCCCAGTGGTTTACCCAAAAGCAGATTCCAGTCCATGCTCTGCCGGAAACCGCTGTGCGCTGGAATGAACAGGGACTGACCAGCCTTCTGGAAGAACCGACCTGATCCCGGCTAGCCTAATCGTCCCCTCAGGCACTACAATGGAACATTGGTTGCCCCTGGAGAGGTGGCAGAGCGGTTGAATGCGCTTGACTCGAAATCAAGTTTGGCGGCAACGTCAACGGGGGTTCGAATCCCCCCCTCTCCGTACC
>JBJTUI010000219.1:0-11015 GCA_046080625.1 Elainella sp.
AGCTACCAGTATCTTTCATTGAAGTCTCCTTGATCCGAACACTCAGATTGTTCGGGTTGAAGAGACTTTTCCTCAGACTCCCGGAACTGTCAAACTGTGGGAGTCCCCCAGCAGAGCTGGGGGGTTACCCAGGGTACTCAAGTTTGGCTCAAGTCTGGTCTGAGCTGGGGAATGGACAAAATCTGATGTTGCGAAAAATAAAGTTCGCCGTTCAAGAGAGCGTTTAGACTAGGGAAAGCGATTTGACCGCATCACCCGGAATCAATCTTCACTGGATGATTCTGTTGCTGTCTCCCCTGGGTAAGCTTGATTTTGCCTTTCCTAATTACTGCGTTCTCCAGGCAACTGCGTTCTCCAGGCAAGAGTTTGTCTGTACCTGCCTGATCTGTAACCGCCTTGAAGGGCCACCACTAGTCGTAATCACTCCTGCCCGATGACTTCTGCCGCAGCTCACCATAGCCACTTATTAATTATTGAAGACGACAAGGGACGGCGCGAGTACACCCTGGACAGTCCCGTCTACTCGATTGGTCGCGATCCTAAATGCGATATTCGCCTCGTGTCGCAATTTGTCTCTCGTCGTCATGCCACCCTGGTTCAGCTGCCTAACGAGGACGGCAGCTACTATTACCGCATCGTCGATGGCAACCTCAAGGGCAAACCCAGCGCTAACGGCCTGTTGATCAATGGCCGCAAGCTGCAAGCCCACGATCTACGCGACCAGGACAAGGTGATTTTTGGCCCCCAGGTGCATGCGATCTATTACCTGTTGAGCCGCGACGCCATCACCACCGTGCCGCCCGACGAATATGACATCACCCTGATCAGCCCGAATATGACCGGCGATCCGGAAGACGATACGGCAGCCCAGCCCACAACGCCCCCCGCCGAGCCAGACAACAGGGCCGAGCCCCCGACTGGTCAACCCGATTCGGATCTGCCCGATTCTGGGCTATTAGATGCTGATCTGCCAGACGATGAAGTGCCAACGACAGAAGCCTGACCTCGTGGCAACTGCTGGCTTACTCCTGGGGATCACTCGATCAGCAGTACGGCTGGTCAGATGAACTGCACCACCAGACGGGTCAACACCAAGCTCACCCACAGCACTAGGCTCACTCACAGCAAGTCGGGCCTGCTAACAGCCGTGGGGTCTGGGCAGTCCAGTCTTTATGAAGCGGCTCAGCCTTTTGAAGCGGCAGGAGAGCATTGGGCCTAGCCATATTTGGGTGAAATAGGGACCTGCCTGTCAGGTCTAAAGAAATGCGGGGCAACACTAGGGAAGGGACGATAAGGTTGTATCTTCAGAGATAACCAATTAGAGATAGCCAATAACTGAAGTGTGTTCCTCCCAATCGTCTCTTTTGCTCCTTCACTTCTATCTAGCGAATGACTTCAGCCAACCGCCAGACCCACAAACTGATCATCGAGGACTCTAGAGGCCAGGAGGAATACACCCTGGAGGAGTCGATGTACACCATTGGTCGCGACCCCAACTGCGATATTCGCCTGTCGTCCTACTTTGTCTCGCGCCATCACGCGACGCTGGTGCGCTTTCCCGACGAAGAGGGCAACTACTACTACCGCATCGTCGATGGCAACCTCAAGGGCAAGCTCAGCGCCAACGGCCTGCTGATCAATGGCCGCAAGCTCCAGACCCACGACCTGAAAAACCAGGACAAGGTGATTTTTGGCCCCCAGGTGCAGGCGATCTACTACCTGCTGGAGCGCGAACACAACACCACCATACCGCCCGACGAGTTTGACATCACCCTGATCAACCCCAACTCCCTCTCCTCGGAAGACACTGCCGACTCAATTGGCTAGCTATCGGCTCGCTTACAGGCGGCAGATCGGGGCAAGACCTGCAACCCGAACTCATCAAGGCTGCTGATGATCGTGACAGGGCGGCACCGGGTCATAGCCGCCGGGATGCAGAGGGTGACAGCGCAAAATTCGCCGCAGCGCCAGCCAGCTCCCCCGCAGCGCCCCAAACCGCTCAATTGCCTCCAGGGCATATTGGGAGCAGGTCGGCTGAAACCGACAAGTCGGCGGAAACAGAGGCGAAATCAGCAGACGATAGGCTTTGACGAGCCAGAGGAGGAGGTGCTTCATGGATCTAGGTTAAGGGGAGATGGGGGAGATGGGGAGAGAGAGAAGATTAGGTCAAACAGCCTAGCAAATCAGCTATCTGGTCGGGGTATAGAAGATTCGAGGAATGAAGGATTCAGGATATGGAAATCAGCATATAGAAATATAGAAATTGCCTGCACGCATTGGCGATCAGAGAGAACGGCCAAGCAACCCCATGGCTCTCAGCTCCGAAGTTTACCTCCCCACCTCCCCACCTCCCCACCTCCCCTACCCCTTCACCCCACTCCCCGTCTCGCTAGGCACGATATAGCGCTGCATCACGGCGAAGAACAGCAGAATCGGGGCGATTGAAATCACCGAACCTGCCGCAATCAGCCGCCAGTCGAGCGAGAAGGCACCGGCCAGTTTGGCGACGCCCAGGGGCAGGGTATAGAGTTCGGGTCGATCCAGGATGATCAGGGGCCAAAGGAAATCGCTCCAGGAGCCAATGAATACAAAAATCGCCAGCGTTACCAGGGCTGGACGAATCGAGGGCAGCATCACGTGCCACCACAGCCCCAGCTCCGAGCAGCCGTCCATCCGGGCCGCCTCTTCTAGCTCTTTGGGCACACCCTGAAACGCCTGCCTCAGCAGAAAGATGCCAAAGGCCGAAGCAATCGCCGGAAACAGCAGCCCCAGATAGGTGTTGCGCAGCCCCAACTGCACGGTGAGGATGTAGAGCGGAATCATCACGATTTGAAATGGGATCAGAATCGTGGCCACAATCAGGGTAAACAGGGTATTTTTGCCGCGAAACTCCAGACGAGCCAGCGGATAGGCGGCCAGGGAGCAGAACAGCAGGTTTAGCCCCACGGTCAGGACGGCCACCAGACTGCTGTTGAACAGATAGCGGCCAAACGGATTGCTCTGCCAGACCTCAACAAAGTTCTGAAAGGTGGGCTGGGCCGGGATCAGTCGGGGCGGAAACTGGAAAATGTCTTCGCCCGGCGACTTAAAGGCCGTGCTGATCAGCCAGAGCAGCGGCAGCAGCATGGCCAGGGCAATCAGGCTGAGGCCCAGGTAGGTGATTACCCGCTGGAACGCCGGAGAGCACAGCAGGTTTGAGGCGACAGGAAAAGAATTGCGTTGCTCTGATGCGGCCATTAGTTTGATGTAGCCATCGTCTTAAGGATGCAGGTGCGTCTTCTGAGGTTCCATGGTATCGCAGATCGCATTTCCAGCTCAGGCCACTTCCAGGCGAGGCAAGGGCAGGGCAACTCTGGGGCAGCTCTAGACCGGATCACGGTTCAGCTTGCGCCTTCTGGGGTAGGATAGGCTGCGATTGCGGCAAGCGAGTAACGGCTGAAATGGCAGCGGAGCATCAGGGCAGGGGCAAAATCGGGCTACTGGGCCAAATTACCATCGGTTTGGTGGTGCTGGGCCTCTGTTTGCGGCTGGCTCACCTGGAACAAAAGGTGTTCTGGGTGGATGAGGTGGCCACGGCAATTCGGATCGCGGGCCATACCCGGACAGAGCTGACGACCCTACTCTCAGACGGGCAGCCCCGCACACCCGTCGACCTGTTGGCCTACCAGCAGCTTGCGCCCGACCAGCCCCTCTCCCAGACTTGGGACGCCCTGCGCCACAGCCCCGAACATGCGCCCCTCTATTTTCTGCTGCTGCGGATTTGGGCCGGTCTGTTGGGCAGTTCGGTGGTGGCTCTGCGCGGCTTCTCGGTGCTCTGTAGCGTGATCCTGATTGGCGTTTTCTACTGGCTGGGTCAGGAGCTAGGACAAGAGTTGAGTTATGGGCTGGGCCAAGAGCTGCCTACAGATGGGACTGTTCAAACATCGGATTCTGCTGTCTCCACCGCCGAGCAACCCGTTGCGGCAAGGGCGGCCCAAACGGCTAGCTACCTGGCTGCCGGACTCACGGCCCTCTCGCCCCTGCTGATTGCCTACGGGCAGGAAGCTCGCCCCTATAGCCTCTGGCTGCTGCTGCTGGCCCTGAATAGCGGGCTGCTGCTGCGAGCGCTGCGCCTCAACCGCTACATAAACTGGAGCCTCTACGGCCTGACGCTGGTTTTGAGCTGCTACACCTCGCTGCTGACTGGGGTTGTGGCGCTGGGGCAGATGCTTTATGTGAGTCTGGCTTGGCCCCAGCGATGGCGGCGATTTGGCCTGATTGGGCTGGCGACTGGCGCGGCCCTGTTGCCCTGGCTGGTGCTGATCGGTCAGAGCTGGCCGACCTTGCAGGCTAATACCACCTGGATGCGGCTGCCGCTGGGCGGGCTGGCCAAACTGGCGACCTGGTTCTATACGATAGCGATTCTCTACTTTGATGTCCCGGTCGTGACTCACCCGGTTTGGATTGCGGTGGCCACACTGGTTTGCGCTACGGCGGTTGTGGCTGTGATCGGGCTGGCGTTCTACCGAGTATACAGAATAACATCACGGGCGACGTGGCTGTTTATACTCACGCTAGCGTTGGCGCTGCCGGTAGCGCTAATTGGTCTAGACTGGCTGATCAACGGTCGCTATTCCACCGCGCCCCGATACTGGCTACCGTTCCATTTGGGAGCACAGCTGGCGGTTGCCCTCTGGCTGGCCGCAGCCTGGAACCAGGATCGACAGCCGGACTGGCGTAAGTTTAGGTGTGAGTTTAAAGGCAGTCCTGGACTCAGAGCCAGACTGATCGCCGGGTTCCTGGTCGCGGTCTGTCTGCTGTCCAATTTGCTGCATCTGGGCACTTCGCCCCGCTACCTCAAAACCCGCAGTTTGAACAACCCGGCCATCGCCGCTGTGGTGAATCAGGCCAGCCGCCAGCCGATCTCTCTAGCCGCCCAGCCGCTGCTGTTGGCCGAACCCCAGAATACAATGGACCTGCTCTCCCTCAGCCACAACCTCGATCCGCAAACCCAGATTCAGATTTTCCCTAGGGCAGTCCTGCTGTCTCGGTTGCAGCAATTACAGCCAGACCAGACCTGCGACAGACCCCTATTTCTGTTCAACCCTTCGCCCGAGTTGCGGCAGCAGCTCCAGCCAATCTCTAGTCTGAAGCTGACCCCGGCATACCAGCCCCAGCTGCTGTTTCCCGGCGAGTTTGCCCTCTCCCTCTGGCGGCTGGGCTGCCCTAACGCTCACCTGCTCCCCCTAACCGCCCTATGGACTGGCCCACCCCGTCTCTGCTTCCCCCACTCCAGCCCGATCTCGTCCAGGTCTGGCGGGCCGACCTCCAAGCTCCAGAGCGAGTCGAATCCCTGTTTGCCTTGCTCTCAGCCGACGAACAGGCAAGGGCCAAACGGTTTTACTTCGCCAAGGATCACGACCGCTTTACCCTGGCAAGGGGCATGCTGCGGCTAATTTTGGGACGCTACCTGAATCTGGCTCCGGCGGCGGTGCAGTTCCAGTATGGCGCGGTGGGAAAACCGGCTCTGGCAGATGCTGGGACTGGCGCAGCTAGCCTCTGCTTCAACGTCTCCCATTCCCACCAGATGGCTCTGTTTGCCCTGGCCCAGCGCCAGGTAGGGGTCGATCTAGAGCAGGTCCGGGCCGACTGTGACGGTGAGGCAATTGCTGCCCGCTATTTCTCGGCTCAGGAGCAAACCGCCCTCAGCCAGCTCGATCCAGACCTGCGGCCTCGGGGTTTTTTCAACGGCTGGACGCGCAAGGAAGCCCTGCTGAAGGCGATCGGGACCGGCCTCACCTTTCCGCTCGACCAGCTAGAGGTGTCCCTGACCCCAGGAGAACCCGCCCAAATTCGCCAGCTGGCCCATCCCGGCTGCTGGTCGCTGGTGGATCTATCGTTTGAGACGGCTACAGACAGCTATGCGGCGGCGGTGGCGGCGACGGGGGAAGACTGGCGGGTAGAACCCTGGCAGTTTAGCTTTGAGTTGTTCGGGTGATTGTAGCGCTACGCCCTGAGCTGAGAACCCAGAAGGGCGGGAGCTGGATTGGCTCTGGAACTGACTTGCCCCTAAAGCTGAATCGGGCTGAGGGTCTGCTCATACCACTGGTTGCGGTAGCGCTCGGCCACAAAGGGCCGCACTACAAACCGGGGCGGCGTCCCCTCCTGCACGTCGATCCGCAGAAACGAATAGGGGCGGTGCTTGTGGTAGCCCTGGCCGGTACGCCCGACAAACAGCTGTGATTTGGCCACCGTGGCACCAGCTGCGCTGAGATCGATTGGCAATCCATCGGGACTGACTTCGGGCAGCTCGGTCCCTTCTGGGCGCTGTCGCCGCAGGCTATAGCCGCTGCCGCCGCAGACAATCCAATTCATTTGGGCATCGCCGTGGCCCGTGTCGCCCGTGCGCAGATATTCCAGACAGTGGGCGTGACCGTTCAGCACCAGATCGACCAGGGGCCGGTTTTGGCGGCGTTCACCCACAGCGGCCATCACCTCGTCTAGCACGGCCCTCAGCCGGTAGCGCACGGCCAGGGTTTGGCCCTGGTGCCATTTGGTGGCCTCGGTGACGTAGGGCGGGTGGTGGAAGAACAGGACGCGGCCCCGCACGGCATCGCTATGCCAGGATTCGATCAGCCGCTGTTTCAGCCAGTCTAGCTGTTCAACATCAACCATTTCCCGGTTGGCATCGCCCCGCAGCTGTTTGTCGATGTCTTTCTCGATTTCTTCTAGCTGCTCGATTTTGGTGCGGCAGTCGTCGCTCTGCTCGGCCTGGAGCGGATCGTTCAAATCCAGCTGCATGGCTTGCTGCAAGAGCTGCTGCTGCTCCTGCTGTACTTCAATCCGGCGCTGTTCGAGCTGGCGGCGGCGCGCATCTCCAGCGGCATCATCCGAGAGGGGAATCGGGGAGTTGAAGGTGTTGGAGTCGAGGGCAAAGAAATCGATGCCGCCATAGCGCAGCTGGTAATAGCGGTTGGGCAGTCGGGTAAAGCCCTGGGGCTGGTAGCGCAGACAGCGGCCCGTCGTGCCGGTCGCATTGTAATGCTGATCCAGGTGTTGGGCCAGCTGGGCCGGATTTTCGATCCCCGCCAGATAATCGAGGAACGCCTGGGCATAGACTTTGCCCTGCTGGGAGCCACGCCAGCCCACGTCTAGGTCAAGCCGCGACCGCAGCAGATAGCGCAGAGGAGCCGCCGTCTGGGCCAGAAAGCCGTAGAACAGGGGCAGATCGTAGTAGTCGTGGTTGCCCGGCACCAGAAAAAACGGCAGCTTGAAACTAATCTGGTCGAACCGGATGCGTTTGGGCTGTTCGCCACCCACCAGAAATTCGCGGTAGGGATTGATGAAGTTCTTCAGGTAATAGTCGCTGGAGCCGACCAGATAGATCACATCGCCCGTGTGCAGCACAAACCGGCAGTCCTGGCTCTGCTGAAGCATCAGCTCGGCGATTTTGCGCTGGGGGCTGTGGCCGCGATGGGAGCCAGAGCCGCTGTCGCCAATCACCAGAAACGAAAACTGGGCCGAGTCTGACTCGCCGTTGTCTAGCACCAGTTCGGTTTGATCGATGCCGCGCTGCTGGATCAGCGGATGCTGCCACCGGACGCGCTGGGCCATCTTTTGAATTTTGACGGCAATCGCCGGGTCGGTAATGAAGTCCATGGGGGGTTGGGCATGCAAAGTTGGGCATGCACAGAGAACAGCTGCTTATCCTAACGGCTTTTATCCTAGCGGCTATCTTAGCGGGCCGCCGCCCTAGAGCCAACTTACCCCAGGTATAGCCCTGAAAAGCACTCAACCTAAAAAGCGCAGCTAGACTGCTTCGTCTTCCTGCTGCGCTTTCCAAAATTGTTCGGCGAAGGCCACGGCGGGATGGGCGGGCGCTTTCGGTTTCGTCCTGGGGGCCATGTTGGCCTCGTGCAGCAGCCGGTCGCCCTTGAGGGAGTTGCAGCGGTCGCAGGCCGCCACCACGTTGTCCCAGGTGTGCTGACCGCCCTTGGAGCGCGGGATCACGTGATCGATCGTCAGATTTTTGGTGCTGCCGCAATATTGGCAGGTGTGGTTGTCGCGCCGCAGCACTTCCCGGCGGTTTACGGGCGGCACCTTCCAGAGCCGTTCCGGGTTGCTGACCGTGAGGCGGATATGTTCGGGTACCTCCAGCACGATTGAAGGCGAACGCACCTCCCACTTGTGGGTATTGCCAAATTCTAGCGATTCCGCCTGCCCGGTAATCAGCAGCACAATCGCCCGTTTGATGTTGATCCGGGCTAGGGGCAGGTAATTTTTGGAAAAGACCACCACTGAATTTTGTAGAACCGAAGACTGGCGGACGTGAGGCTGCGGAGAACGGGCTTGCATGGTAACTCCTAGCGGTAACTCCGGTGAACAAGCGCTTGGGTGGAACGGCGATTCCACCGGTAGGTTCGAACAGGTAGCTTCAAACAGACAGGTTCAAACGGGTAGGTTCGAACAGGTAGCTTCAAACAGGTAGGTTCGAACAGGTAGGTTCAAAATGATTTCACAGGGCGACGGTATCGTTTTGAGCTGCTTTATCTTTTCTATCCTAAAAAATTCAGCTGAGTTCGGGTGTATCAGGACTGGTCAAATTGATCAGCAGATCGAATCGAAACTCTTCGACGAGGTGCAGTAGCAAATGCTTCAGGTCAGCCTGACAGCCCGCCTGCTGGATCAGCTGAACGCAATGCTCAGAATCGAGTCTGGCCGCAGCCTGGTGCAGCGCTTGTCGCCAAGCCAGCGGTAACTCGGCCAGATCGGCAGGCGACAGGGCAGGAAGGGGGTCGGAGAGGGGGTTGGGAAGGGCAGTGGGGAGGGGTTGGTGCAAATTCGGCTGGTTCTGGACTGCTGGACTCTGGATGTTCAGTTGGCGGGTGATTTCAGCCAGCAGCTGTTCCACTTTGAAGGGCTTGGGAATAGAGCCGTTGCACCCGGCAGCCAAAATCTGGCAGCGCTCTTCCTCAAACGCGCTGGCCGTCAGAGCAATAATCGCCACGGGCGGGTTAGCGAGCTGCCCGCTGTTGGCCTGCTCGCGCCTGCGAATTTGGGCCACGGCTTCATAGCCATCCAGCACCGGCATCCGCATGTCCATCAGAATCAGGTGGGGCGACCACTGCTGCCAGAGCGCAATCGCCTCTCGGCCATTAGTCGCTTCCTGGACCTCAAATCCGGCGTTCGTCAGGATCTGCACCACCAAACGCCGATTGCTTGCCTGGTCTTCTGCGACCAAAATTCGGTAGTTTTCTGGAACCAGACTGGGCCGGAACAGCGGCGGGGCCGGTAGAGGAGGCAGCGGCAGCACCGGGCGCACCGGAATCGTGAATTCAAAAGCGGTCCCTTGGCCAATCGCGCTCTCTACCTGAATGCTGCCGCCCATCAGCTCAATAAACCGGCGGCTAATCGCCAGACCTAGCCCTGTGCCTTCCTGGGTTTGGCGTCCCACTTCGGTTTGCCCAAACGGTGTAAATAAGGTTTCCAACTCCGAGGCGGCAATGCCGGGTCCCGTGTCTTGCACCACGACATGCAGCAACAGGGTATTGGCAGGTTTCGAGTCACCAGGTTTCGAGTCGCCAGGTTTCGAGTCGCCAGGTTTTAATTCCAGGGCTTGACGATCCTCGGCATTCACAGGGCTGGTGTGTAGCCGTAGCTCTACCCGGCCCGATTGGGTAAATTTCAGGGCATTGCCCAGCAGGTTGAGCAACACCTGGCGCAGCTTGCCCTCATCGGTTTGGATATAGCGGGGGCAATTCTCTCGGCCTGCAAACATCAGGGCCAGGTTTTTCGTATCGGCCCGCACCTGAAGCATTTCCTGGAGACTGACGAGCAGCTGGTGCAGATCAAATTCGACCAGATTCAGGGACAGGCAGCCCGCGTCAATTTTGGACATCTCCAGCACGTCGTTGATCAGCTTCAGCAGATGTTCACCGCTGCGCAGAATAATCTGGATCTGGTCCTGCTGTTCGGGCCGCATCTGGTCCTGGTGTAGCAGCTGGGCAAATCCCAGAATTGAGTTGAGCGGCGTTCGCAGTTCGTGGCTCATGTTGGCCAGAAACTGGCTTTTAGCCCGATTGGCGGCCTCAGCCGCTTCCTTGGCCTGCCGCAGGTCTGCTTCGATTTGCTTCAGCTCCGTGATGTCGAGCGAGACGCCGATGATGCCCTGCACCTGATCTGACCCATCGATAAACGGCTCAATCATGGTTTGGTAGCAGCGCTGTTCTCCCTTGAGGGTCCGAAGCACCTGGTTTGGAAACAGCTTGGGCTGTCGGGTCGCCATGATTTCCCGATTGTCCGCCAGAATCTGATCGACGGTGGCCGGGTCAATCCCCAGCTCATAGTCCGAATTCTGGAGCCAATCCTGGACCGTGATGTCGTAGATATTGGCGGCGGCCTGGTTCGTGACAATCACCCGCCCCTCGGTGTTCCTGACAAACAGGGCGCTGGGGACGGCGTCGATAATCCGCTGCAAAAAGTCTTTCTGGGCCTGGAGTTCGGCCTCAACCTGCTTTAGATCGGTGATGTCAGTCGAGGAGCCGATGATGCCCTGTACCTCGCCGTCGGTGTCGATGAAGGGGCTGATCACCACCCGACGCCAGTGCAGGTTGCCCTGGAGATCGCGCGTGGGCTGGGCCGGAATAAATTTGGGCCGGCGGGTAGCCATCACCTCCCGGTTGACGGCCATGTAAGTCGCTACCTGCTCCGGATCGGCCCCGAGGTCGCTGTCGGTTTTGCCCAGCCATTCTTCTACGGTGACGCCGTAGATATCCGCCGCTGCCCGGTTGAGCGTCAGCATCCGCCCCTGCCGATCCTTCACAAAAATGGCGTTGGGGACGGCATCGATCACATCGCGCAAGAAGACCTGCTGGGCCTTGAGCTGCGTCTCGGCTTGCTTGCGGTCGTGGATATCTTCGGTGACGCCAATCAGGTAGGAGCGGCCCTCCAGGTGATCCTGCACCCAGGAGCCGGTCAAATGCACCCAGCGCCACTCGCCGGTTTTGCAGATACAGCGCTTTTCCAGCGAAATCGCG
>JBJTUI010000220.1:0-3632 GCA_046080625.1 Elainella sp.
AAAGTTGTCAAATTTCCGCACATTCAGGATTTCGGGTGTTTTGCAGCAGCTTGCGACAGCAGGTCAGGGCAAAATGCGCCTGGGTGGAGGATTAACCCGAAAGGAGACTTAATTTAATGGCAGTTGTTTCACTGGCTCAGCTATTGGAGTCTGGGGTTCACTTTGGTCATCAGACCAGACGTTGGAACCCGAAGATGGCCCCCTACATCTACACGGCGCGTAACGGGGTTCACATCATCGATCTGGTGCAAACGGCCCAGCTGATGGAGGAAGCGTATAACTACCTGCGCACCGCCTCCGAGCAGGGCAAGCGGGTGCTGTTTGTTGGCACTAAGCGGCAGGCGGCTGGGATTGTGGCCCAGGAAGCGCTGCGCTGCGGCTCGTTCTATGTCAACCAGCGCTGGCTGGGCGGCATGATGACCAACTGGGCAACCATCAAAACTCGGGTAGAACGCTTGAAAGAGCTGGAGCGGCGGCAGGAAACGGGCGCGCTGGATCTGCTGCCCAAGAAAGAGGCGGCCATGCTCAGACGGGAGCTGGAGAAGCTGCAAAAATATCTGGGCGGGATTCGCGGTATGCGGAAGGTGCCCGATATCGTGGTGATTGTGGATCAGCGGCGCGAATACAACGCGGTGCAGGAATGCCAGAAGCTGAATGTGCCGATCGTTTCGCTGCTGGACACCAACTGCGACCCCGACACGGTCGATATTCCGATTCCGGCGAACGACGATGCAATTCGCTCGATCAAGCTGATTGTGGGCCGGTTGGCCGACGCGATCTACGAAGGTCGCCACGGCCAGCTCGATGCCGAGGATGACTACGAAGACTATGAGGGCGCAGAAGGCGATCTCGACTACGAAGATGAGTTCGTCGAAGAAGGCGAAGAGACGGATGCCTAATTAGGGCATAGCCTGATCCGGTTGGCAGGGAGGCCAAGATAAAGCCCCTGGTTCTCCCTGCCGATTGGCCAATTTGCTGCTGCATCTTGCCCCAAACCCTTCAGAATTTAGTTAAGTGCCGATCCAATCCCTCGTCAGGCCCAGACTGGATCAGCGGGTTTGGCTCGGTTCGATCAATCTGCACAGACTGATGATTCGCAGATCCATTATTCACAGACCCAATTCAAGGTTAGATTTGGCCTTCTGGATTGAATTTGACCCGTTCAGACTTCCATTCAGAATTCCGACAGATTTAGCCTCCAGCAAACTCTAGACAGGATTGAAGCAACAATGGCGGATATACCAGCAAAACTTGTCAAAGAACTGCGTGACAAAACCAACGCAGGCTTTGGAGACTGCAAAAAAGCCCTGGAAGCCACAGACGGCGATATTGAAAAAGCGGTCGAGTGGCTGCGTCAAAAGGGCATCACCTCGGCAGAAAAGAAATCGGGCCGGATTACCGCCGAAGGTTTGGTGGGTAGCTATATCCACACGGGTGGCCGGGTTGGTGTGCTCGTCGAGGTCAACTGCCAGACTGACTTTGTAGCCCGCAACGAGAAGTTTCAGGCGCTTGTCAAAGATGTGGCCATGCAGATTGCGGCCTGCCCCAACGTGGAATATGTCCGAGTTGAAGATATTCCGGCAGATGTGGTCGAGAAAGAGAAGTCGATTGAAGGCGGACGGGACGATCTGGGCAACAAGCCGGAAGCCGTGCGCGAGAAAATCGTGGCTGGGCGGATTGAGAAACGCCTGAAGGAGCTGTCTCTGCTGGATCAACCCTACATCAAAGACCAGAGCATCACCGTGGCGGATTTCGTCAAGCAAAACGTTGCCGAGCTGGGCGAAAACATCCAGGTGCGCCGGTTTACTCGGTTTGTGATGGGCGAAGGCATCGAGAAGGAACAGAGCGACTTTGCGGCAGAAGTGGCGGCCCAAACCGGAGCTGCCGAAGCTGCACCTGCTGCGCCTGAAGCCAAAGCTGAGGAAAAGCCTGAAGCTAAGGCTGAGAAGGCCGAGAAAGGCGACAAAAAGAAGAAAGCCAAGAAGTAAGCTGAGCTGGATCGAGATCCAGGCAGCAACAGAATGGGTGGGGGCGGGTTAATACTCTCCCCTGCCCATTTTTGTATGGACCGTTACCCCGATGGAACCGCCGAGACAGCTAGAGATTTTCGGCTAGGATCGACTCAGGCGGTTTGCCAGTGCAAGTTTGCCAGTGCAAGTTTGCCCAACAGGTTTGCCAGTGCAGGCTTGCCAATACAGCATTTGAACAGGAGACATTTGTGACGCTATGGTCAAAGCGGTTGCCCAACTCGAACAGGAGCTTGCTGCCTTAGATCAAACGGTAGCAGCGCTGGCTCAGGCGTTTCACGAAGCCTATCAGCAGTACCTGAGCGCGCTGGGGCGGGCAACCCGTCAGCAGCTAATCTTGGCCAGCTATCACATCTGCACCCGTGGTTATCCCGAGCAGTTCACGGCCCTTAGTTTTCAGGACCAGCAAACCCTGCAACAAACCCTGCGCCAGCTGGCCAAACAGGCCGAGACAGAGCTGATCGGCTCCCTAGTACCCATTACCAGCACCAAATCAAATTGGGCGCTGTTGCCAGGACAAAAAAATCCGTTTGACTTTGCGCCTCTGGATGAAGCTGGCCAGTCCGACGATGCCCCTGATGAGCAGGCCGCAGAGACTGAATCTGACCAGTCCTCCGCTTGGCAGACCGCCCAGGACACCAGGCCAGATGTACTCCACCAATCAACCGACGAGACGGCTGAACCTGCGGCCAGTTCTCCTCAGCAGAGCGACCCTGGAGAAATAAACCTGGAGACACCAGGGCCAGCCAGTCCTGGGGCCAGCGCTCCTCTGCCGGTAGATCTCTCCTTGCTGACCGAGGCGCTAGCAGCTCGCCTCAATTTCCCTATATCTGAGCAGGCCAGCTCTACCCAGACCAATTCCACCCAGGCCAGCTCCGCCCAGCCCAGCCACCAACCGCTGCATCCTAAGCAAATCGCCCAGTGGCAGTCCCAGCTAGAAGCCGAAATTGTAGAAGTGCTGCAAACCATCTCCCACGCCACCAATCAGGTGCTGCAACAGACCGGCATTCTGCCCAATCGCCTGCCCGAGCCGATCCTGGAAGTGGCAGCCAAAGCCGACCTTTCCTCGGAAACCACGGCCAGCCCGCCCAACCTGCTCAATCTGCTGGTAGAAGCCGACGCGGAAGACGAAAAATCGGCCCTGACCCAGGTGATCGCCATCCGTCTGCGGCTGGCAGAAATCGAGTTTGGCGACACAGCCACAGCCGCCCAGCGCTCGAAGCTGCGTCATCTGATGGCCCAGCTGGCCAAACTGGGGCGCGAATACCAACGCAAACAAAAAGAGCGAGCAGTGGCCGAGGCTGAGGCGGCTTGGCGGACGAGCTGGTCGGGGGGGGAGTAGGGAAGTGGGGAGGTGGGGAGATGGGGGTGTAATTCTGTAGTGTTGTAGGGTTCGGCTGTCTCACGGGTTCAGGAATCTGTAAATTTATCCTTGTCGTTGCCCGACCCGCCCGCGCGTGAACGCTCTACATTACGCAGAAGTGCGTATAAGTATTGCGAGGAGTGGCTTTTAGCGCTCGGTTGCGGGAGAATGATGAGAATTGTTGAGCAAAGCGTTGGAGCAGTGCCATGCAGGATTGGGTCAGCTAAGCCATTAGTTCCGCC